>CAYXYC010000008.1:0-5646 GCA_964469225.1 uncultured Candidatus Saccharibacteria bacterium
GTAACGGCTCAATCTCCGGGCGGGGCAATGCCGTGGTTGCGAACTGGGACGGTGGGCCGAAGGTGGACGACTGGAATCCTCACGGTACGGACGGCCACGGCTCGGTTCGTCAGACAGTTTAAAACTATTTCTTTTTATCTAGAACCCTTTACAAAATTTATTTTTGTAAAGGGTTTTTATTTTGTATACTAAGATTGGCTATTGAGATGACTATATTTTGATATGGTGACATTTCGCCACAAGTAGAAACTGCCTGCATTGTTTTGGGAATTAAAATAAGATTCCAAACAAAGACCATACAAAGAGTGTGTATAACACAAGATGTTATGAAAATGACATCCCGAGATATAGATGAAATAATGCAGAACTCCGAGCAGGGCAATGCCGTGGTTGCGAACTGGAACGATAAGCCGAAGGTGAACGACTGGAATCATCACAATACGAACGACCACAGCTCGGTTCGTCAGAAGTTTCTTGCAAAAACCCCTTGCATTACAGCAGGGGTTTTTGTGTTTGAAGCGATTTCTGCCATCCGGTTGCCATCATTGAAATATCTTGCAGAAGTGATGAAATGTTGAGGTAGGTTTTTTCTTTGATAATACCGAGTTCGTGTTCCATGCGAACAAGATGTTTAAGGGTTTCTATATCTCTCCGTGCTTGTGAAAGAAGTACTACTTTTTCATTCTTTGGTCGAAGGGCTGCGTCAATACACACAGAAAGAATAAACAAACATTTATTTTCTATTGATTGATGAATCCCAAGCTTGTCGCGTTTCGGTATCTTGTTTCCGATTTGATAGAGAATTTTATATAATCGTTTTATATGAACAATAATTGGAAGTTCAATAGTGGTGTTTGTGCGGGGGGGGGGTACTATTCATAGTGTTTTTAATACTATCACATCACTTGAAAATCTGCTCGGCGCATGGCGAGAATTTAAAGAAGGCAAAGCCAAAAAGCGTGATGTGCAAGAGTTTGATTTTCATTTAGAGAAAAATCTTTTCTCTCTTCATAAAGAGTTACGAAATAAGGTCTATGTAAACAAACCGTATGTGCCGTTTTATGTATACGACCCAAAAAGGAGACACATCCATAAAGCAGATGTCTACGACAGAGTAGTGCATCAAGCATTGTACCGAGTGCTATATAAAATCTATGACCCGACATTTATCCATGACTCCTATGCGTGCAGGGATAATAAAGGGACACATAAAGGCGTAGACCGGCTTCGTGTGTATCTTCGCAAAGAAAGCAGTAATCACACGCGGAATGTCTGGGCGCTTAAGTGTGATATTTCAAAATTCTTCGATTCTATAAATCATTCTATTTTAGAAAAAATTCTTTTAAGAAAACTATCCGATAGTGACACACAGTGGCTGATTAAAAATATCATTTCAAGTTTTGAAAAATCGGAGGGGTGTGGGTTGCCACTTGGTAATGTTACCAGTCAGCTTTTTGCTAATGTGTATTTGAATGAGTTTGATCAGTTTGTAAAACATATTCTTAAAGTAAAATATTATATTCGTTATTGTGATGATTTTGTAATTGTTTCGTGTGATAGGGAATATCTTGAATCACTGATTCCAGAAATATCACGATTTTTAGAATCTATTTTGAAACTTTCGCTTCATCCGAGAAAAGTAGAAATACGAAAAATTTCACAAGGAATTGATTTCTTAGGATATATTTTATTTCCACATCATAGTATTCTGCGTACGAGTACTAAGAAACGGATGTTAAGACGAATGAAAAATACCAGTATTTCTCGTGAAGTTAAACAATCCTATTTGGGTATTCTCAAGCACTGTAAGGGATACAAAATTAGCAAAGATATTATTTAGTATAGAGAGTGGAAATAGGTTTGACGGCTATGGTATACTAAAGGATATTGATCCCGTAGTAGAAAATGGTAGAGATATGAATACGGGACAGAAAATGAGTATGCACTTTCATTTATATAACTATTATCAATTAACCATACACTAATGGCGAAAACATACTGCCATTTTTCACCACAGGATGGATATTAAAGATTTAAACAAACCACAACTTATATTACTCGCATTACTCATCTCTTTTGTTGTGTCTCTTGCGACAGGTATTGTCACTGTGTCGCTTATGCAACAAATGCCGAAGAGCGTTCCGCAGACAATTAACAATGTCATTCAGCGAACGATTGAAAAGGTGACAACCGTACCGACTCCAACAACAGATAAATCTCCATTAGTAAATGCAAAAAATGCGCTTGTTGGTATTTATCCTGCTGGCACAACAACTACCGTTTCTCCAAAAGACGATGGTACAACAGCAGATTTACCACCTCCAATTGGTCATGGCGTTCTTGTCTCAGATTCCGGACTTGTGCTTATTGATTCATCAACAATTTCTGGTGCTGGTGAAGAGTATGCAATTCCTCTTGATGGAACATTTTATACAGCAAAACTAGTAAAGAAATTTGAAGCAGGATTTAGTATTCTCGTTATAATGCCCAAGGGTACACCAACCGATGAAAAGAAAACAAATGGTAATGGTGCACAGGCGAGTGCGGGGGGTGCCATTGTTGACAAAACAAACTAAATATTGTAAAGATATTATATCTATATAAACCTTCAGGAAAGCATAAAATATATGCCACACCAGCAGGAAGTTTGGCGTCGAATGTGCACTACACTATATGTACTACGGGGCGAGATAAAGTAATATGATTTTTAGTTAGAAATAAGATAGTATGTAAATAATATAAACACTATGCCACCATTTAACCACTTCACAACTAAAGCAAAAGAGGCGATTCGTAAAGCTCACGAATTGGCAATTGAACGCGGTCAGAATCATGTAAACGGTGTCCATCTTTTGACTGCGCTTATGACACAAGAGGATTCACTTATTGCATCTATTCTTGACCGAATGGATGTTGATTCTATCTTACTGACTGATAATTTAATTGAAATGATTGAAGCTCCCGAGAGTAAGAATACAATGACTCAGTCATATCAGATTTATCTTACTCCTGACCTTGCGCAAGCAATAGAAAATTCTACAAAAGTTGCTCAAACACTCAAAGACGAATTTGTTTCAACGGAACACTTGTTTGTATCACTGCTTGAAACTCCTGGCGAAGCACAACAACTGCTCGCTCGATTTCGTATAGACAAAGAACAGGTGCTTTCTGTTTTATCTCTTGTTCGTAACGAAGGAGGCAATGAGTCATCAACGGCAAAGAAGCCAAAGATGCTTACAAAGTTTACTCGTAACCTGACAGACCTTGCACGGGCAGATAAACTCGATCCAGTGATTGGTCGTGATACAGAAATTATGCGTATGATGCAGATTCTTTCTCGTCGTACAAAAAATAATCCTATTTTGATTGGTGAAGCTGGTACAGGGAAAACCGCTGTTGCCGAAGCGCTTGCTATTCGTATTGCGCGCAATGATGTACCTGAATCATTGAAAGACAAAGAGTTGATTTCGCTTGATCTCGGACTCTTGCTCTCGGGTACAAAATATCGTGGAGAATTCGAAGAACGCTTAAGCGGTATCATGAAAGAAATTAAAAAATCAGAAGGCAAAGTTATTTTATTTATTGATGAACTTCATACTATTGTTGGTGCTGGTGGAGCAGAAGGTTCACTTGATGCTTCAAACATGATTAAGCCTGCGCTCGCGCGAGGTGAGTTACATGTTATCGGTGCAACAACACTCAAAGAATATCAGAAACATATTGAGAAAGACCCCGCGCTCGCGCGTAGATTCCAGCCAATCTATGTCGATGAGCCAAGTGTTGATGATGCAATTGCTATTCTTCGCGGGCTCAAAGAAAAATATGAACTTTTCCATGGTATTCGTATTACTGACGATGCTATTATTTCTGCAGTAAATCTCTCAACCAGATATATTACAAATCGTTTCTTGCCAGACAAAGCGGTTGATTTGATTGATGAAGCGTCTTCATCACTTCGCCTTGCTCTTGAAAACAAACCACAAGTTCTAGAAGAAGCCGATCGCAAAATTATGCGATTTGAAATTGAAAAACAAGCGCTTTTGAAAGATATAACCGAAGATAGTAAAAGCGCGGATGCGCGTGGTGCGAAAGCCCGAGTAAAAGATATTGATAAAGAAATTGGTAATTTAAAAGAAAAAACTCGCGAACTTGAACTAAAGTGGAAGAATGAAAAGGAAACTGTTGTTGAGATTCGCGCACTCAAAAAAGAACTTGATACACTTCGCCTCGAAGGCGAAAACGCAGAGATGCGCGCTGATCTTGGTCGTGCCGCTGAAATTCGTTATGGACAGATTCCAGATCTTGAAAAGAAGCTCGAAATAAAACTTGCACGATTAAAGAAACTTCAAAAGTCACGAAGAATTCTAAAGGAAGAAATTACTGCTGAGGATATTGCCGAAGTTGTCTCACGATGGACAGGTATACCGCTTGTGAAAATGCTAGAAGAAGAACGGCAGAAATTAGCGCATATGGAAGATGAACTCAAAAAGCGTGTTGTCGGACAAGACGAAGCGATTACAAAAATCGCCGATGTTGTTCGCCTGAGTCGTGCAGGAATTTCTGATCCAAATAAACCAATCGGTTCATTTATGTTCTTGGGTCCTACTGGTGTAGGTAAAACAGAACTTACAAAAGCACTTGCTCAATTCATGTTCAACGATGACAAGGCACTTATTCGCGTTGATATGAGTGAGTATATGGAGCGACACAGTGTGTCGAAACTCATTGGATCACCGCCAGGTTATGTTGGCTATGATGAATCAGGTAATTTGACCGAAGCTGTACGTCACCGCCCGTATTCTGTGATTCTCTTTGATGAAATAGAAAAAGCGCATCCTGAAGTATTCAATGTACTTCTCCAAGTTCTCGATGAAGGTCGCCTGACTGATTCAAAGGGACGAAGTGTGAATTTCAAAAATACAATTATTATCCTAACTTCAAACATCGGTTCGCATTTGATTGAAAAAATGGAGTCGCTTGGTTTTACAAATAATTCGCACAAAGACGAATATCAAGCAACGAAAGAAAAAGTTCTCGGTTCACTCAAAGATCATTTCCGTCCAGAATTTCTCAATCGTCTTGATGATATTATCGTCTTTGATATTTTGCCAGAAGATGTTATTCGTCAGATTGTTGATATCAAGGTTTCTGTTGTTCGTGAACGACTACTAGGCAAAGATATTGAACTTGAAATCTCATCTGAAGCGCTCTCATATCTCGCACGCGAAGGATACAACCCGCACTATGGCGCGCGACCTCTCAATCGCCTCATTCAGAACAAGATTCTCAACCCTGTGGCATCATTCATTATTGGGAAAGGTGTAAAGAAGGGTGATGTTGTAGTAGTGACACTAAAAGAAAATGAACTCGTGATTGAAATGAAGAAGCTTGCTCGTTCATCTGGTGGCAAGAAAATAAAATCCCCGATGAAAATGAATAAATCTCCGCTTTCTACGATTTAATGTAAATACAAAATCCCACGCATGCTCTGCGTGGGATTTTGTATTACTTAGTACGAATTTGGCAATATTTTATAAGAACCATAATGATGAATCGCTGTTCCCTTAAAACTTGCGAGCGATGAAAACGCATCACGGACTTTTTCAAGTTCGGTTTTCATAAACGAAGAACCTTTTTTGATTGTTT
>CAYXYC010000008.1:5746-16955 GCA_964469225.1 uncultured Candidatus Saccharibacteria bacterium
GTCATGATATCGACAGTTTTCATAATCTCATGAGAGAAATATAAAGCGCCCGAGCCTTGAAGCTCGCTCGCACTGTCGTACCAGAATGGGACATCAACATTAAGAAGGATATTATTCGGAAGCGTTGATTTTACTTTTGAAAGCATTGAAATGTAGTCCGAGAGAATCGCGCCTCTATTTGCTCCATTATTTGCATTCCAGAGTGAACCGCTCGAGTACCCGTATGGTTCGATATCGAGATGAATTGCTTTTGGTTTTACTGAAAAACTGTCTGCAAAATCAACTACTTTTTGAGTGAAGTTTGTAGCAGACGAATGATTGCTCGGTAGATACCACTCACTCTCACCAGCAAGAAGTTCAACAGAGATACATGTATCATTTGCAAGACGGATAAAGTCAGCAAGAGCAGTTTTATCTGTTGTCGAACTGCCAGTGATAATACCGTAACTTTCAATGTAAATAGTGTTTATGTTTTTATCTGATGCGAATTGGAATAGGTCATTTCGTTTTTCGTAATTATTACTACTATCAGTTACAACTGTTGAATCCCAAGCCCACATTGCCTGTGTCTGTGATGATGGGCAGTTTTTAGGTGAGTTGTTTGTTGGTGAAGTATTTGGCGTGTAAACAGGGGATTGGTTTGTGTAGACAGAGAAAGGCTGTCGGGCATAATCTTGTGGTGAATCTGCGGGCTTGTATTCTTCTGTTGTTATGTAAGTTGTTATTGTCTGTGAATGTTGTTCATTTTGTGGGTACGAAAAAGAACTAGGTTTATTGCCGAAGTTTTTGCTTTTTGGTTGATTATATATTGATGCACCAAGCAGAATAAGGGCGACAATTCCTAGTACAATGAGAAATGATTTATACATAAGGAAAGTATACATAAATGTACACAATAATAAAATCCCTCAATGCGGGATTTTATTATTGTGCGCCGGGGAAGATTCGAACTTCCGAAGACCGAAGTCAGCAGATTTACAGTCTGCCCTCGTTGACCACTTGAGTACCGACGCATTTATTTGAAATTTTGGAATCTATTTAAATGTTTTTTATTTTTTGGTTTTATTTCAGTAAAAAACCTTTTAATATCTTCTTTCCTTGTAAGATAAATCTTCCAAGAACTTATTTCAGACGGTTTGTATTGTAGTTCAAAAAGTGCTTTTTGTAAAGCAATTAAAAGGGGTATAGATTTATTGGTAAATGACATTTGTATTCCAAATTTTAGTTTATATACAGATCCATCAGTATCAAAAAATCCTCTCAAAAAAGATTTCATATACGATGGTTTTGTAAAAATCCATACTGGAACAGCAACTTGGCTTTTAACTTTATTAAATACAAATCCCTCTTTTTGAAACCATCGTGAAAGACGAGCAGAATTAAGATATATACTAAAATGCCCATTTGCCCGAATTGAAATTTTAGGTTTAGCATTAAATACAGAATTGAATAAATCAACAATATGTGAAACATAATCTGTTTCAGTTTTTCCTAAAGTGACTATTATTTGAAATCGACTAATATTTCCATCTCCAAGTAATACTCCAAAACATTCAGCTAGATTTGATGATTGTTTCTTTGGAATATATATATCATTTCTTTGGTTTGCATAATTAATCTTTCCCTTTTTATTTGTTTTTATATTAAGATGTTTTAATCTTTTAAAAACAGTTTTCTCGCTAATACAAAGTAATTTACCTATCTCATTAATGGATTTATTTTCCTTTATATATAATTTTTTTAGCAGGAGTGTATGTTTTTTCTTTTCCTCAGCACTCCATTTTCTTGGCATATTCTATATTATATAAATAAAAATTACAATAAACAACTCTACCAGAATAAATTTTTTGTTTGATATAAGATTTATGCTAAAATAATCTTATGTCTCTATACAGCAATTCTATTTTTTGGGTAGATATCGATAAAATTAAACCAAATCCATTTCAGCCTCGTCGTGAATTTGATCAGGCAAGATTACAAGATTTGTCTGATTCTATTCGTCAGTATGGTGTGCTCCAACCACTCGTTGTTTCTCGTGTTGAAAAGCAAAAAGAAGACGAGGGGATCAGCGTTGAATACGAATTGATTGCCGGTGAACGCCGCCTGCGCGCTTCTAAATTAGCAGGACTTGATCAAGTGCCTGTTATTATTCGTGTTGGTGATGACAATATGTCGAAACTCGAACTCGCGATTATCGAGAACTTGCAACGCGAAGACTTAAACGCTGTTGAACGCGCTCATGCTTTCTTCCGTCTTGCTGAGGAATTCAAATTTACTCACAATCAAATTGGTATGAAGGTTGGTAAAAGCCGTGAATATGTTTCAAACACGCTTCGCCTCCTTGCTCTTCCACAAGAAATTCTTGATGCGCTTTCTGCTGGAAAAATCAGCGAAGGTCATACTCGCCCGATTTTGATGCTCATAGACAAGCCCGAAGAACAAATGGTTCTCTTCAAGGAAATTTTGTTTAAGAAAATGACTGTACGCGATTCCGAAAAAGCTGCACGCCGTATTGCGCTTGATAAGGTACGCAAAAAAGAATATCTCCCTGATCCGGAAATTCTTGAAATGGAAACGACGCTACAAGAAGCGCTCGGTACTCGTGTGCATATTGAAAAGGGATTAAAGGGTGGCTGTATCACGATTGATTTCTTTACAAATGACGACCTGAAAACAATCATGGAGCTTTTCTATTCGAATCAGACAAAAGACCCGAAAGAAATGATTACAAAGTTTATTTCTGATCAAGAGAAAAAACAAGCCGATCAAAATACCCCACAAGTTGAAGAAAATGGGGAAGTTGATTTATATCTCATGGACGACCGTGATCCCGATGAGGTTAAGAAAACAGAAGAAGATATTGATCTATATAACATAAAGAACTTTTCGGTGTAAATATAAAAATCCACCACACAGGATTATCCTGTGTGGTGGATTTTTATATTAGAATTTTGCAAACGAGCGGAATTTTGAGAGCAAACTATTCTCTTTGAGATAGGCGTTAATATGCTTTCGTGCCATTGTTGTCTTAGTATAATCAAGCCATTTTGATGATGGATTTGATTTCTTGTTTGTTTGAATTTCAACAAGATCGTTATTCTGGAGAATCGTATGAAGTGCGACCTGTTTGCCGTTTATCTTTGCGCTTTGGGCGTGATTACCAATATCTGAGTGAATCGCATACGCGAAATCAATCGCGCTTGATAGAGCAGGCAAATCAATAATATCTCCCTTTGGTGTCAGTATGAATATACGATCATGGAATAAATCCATTTTGAGATCAGCAAGTAATTTTGTTGGATCATTTATTGATTTTTGTAGTTCTTTAAGTTGATTAACCCATTCAAATTTTTGCTCAGGCACAATGACGGATTTCTTTTTTTTATTTTCAGTTGCTTTATATACAAAGTGTGCAGCGATACCGTAAGCCGCCTCTGCGTGCATTTCAACTGTACGAATTTGAACTTCAACAATTGAGCCGTTGCCAGTAAAAATGGTGGTATGAAGACTTCTGTAACCATTTGGTTTTGGAATCGCAATATAATCCTTGATGCGTCCTGGCATTGGTGTCCATAAAGAATGAACAATTCCAAGCACACGATAACAGTCCTCAACTGTCGGGACAATTACTCGGAGGGCAATAATATCGTATATCTTTTCTATATCCATATTGTATCGCTTTAGTTTCTGCCACAGGCTATACAAATGCTTAACACGCTGGTCAATCTCAACTATCTGAATGTTTTCTTTTTTTAATGCTTGCGAAAGTTCACCAGAAACAGACTCAAGTTCTTTTTTGTATTCATCAGATTTTTTATTAATAATTTTTTTAACTTCATCATATTCTTTTGGATAAGCGAAAGGGAAGGCAGCGTCTTCGAGTTCACCTTTTAATTTACCCATACCAATACGGTCAGCAAGTCGAGCATGGATCTCGATTGTTTCAAGAGCGATGCGTTTTTGTTTATCGGGACGAACATGTTCGAGCGTGCGTGTATTATGTAGACGGTCGGCAAGTTTTATAATAAGAACACGAAGATCGTTTGCCATTGCTAGGAAAAACTTACGCAATGATTCAACATGTCGTTCATGTCCTCGGTATTTCATCGTGCCTAGTTTTGTTACGCCATTTATGAGCACTACAATTTCATCACCAAATTCTTTCCGCAATGTTTCTTCTGACATATCTGTGTCTTCAAGTACATCGTGTAATAGTCCTGCCGAAATTGTCTTTGTGTCCATGCCTATTGTTGCCAAGATTTTTGCTGTTTCAAAAACATGAATAAAATACGGTTCACCGCTTTTTCGTGTTTGTCCTTCGTGCGCTTTTTTTGCGACTTCATAGGCACGCTCAATGAGCGCCCTGTTCTTTGGATCAATATCTGGAAGTATTTTTAGAATGTCTGAAACTGGAGGTATCATATATACAATTATATATCATAGAAATATAATTACATACAAAAATAAAATTATTTTTATTTTTTATTATTCTTTATATTTTCCCCGATCTTATGCGGATTATGCATTTTACACATTTTGTTTGAGCATCGCTCTGGGATAGTTTTTGTGCCTTCCATCATTAAGCTTCCGCAGAGGTCGCAGATATTTCCTGTTGGTTTTGCCTTGATTGCATTTTTACAATCTGGATAATTCGAACATGAGTAGAAAATCCCAAATCGTCCTCGGCGTTCCATCATTTCTCCTTTTTTACATACTGGACACTCAACACCAGTCATTTTCTTTTTCTTTTCTTCCTCGTCTTCTTTGATGAATTTACATTTTGGGTATCGTGAGCAAGAAACAAACGCACCATAGCGTCCTTCGCGGATCACGAGCTTGCCACCGCCATTTTTACCAGTCTTGTCTCCACAGAGTGGGCATTTCTCACCGGTTTCTTTTGGCCCTTCAAGTTCTTTTCCTTCAAGTGTTCGAGCCCCATCACAGTCAGGATAGCGCGCGCATGAATAGAATTTTCCGTTACGAGCGAGTTTTACAATCATTGATGCGTCGCATTTTGGACATTTCATATCTGCTGGTGCTTCGCCCATGTTTGTTGCTTTGGCGAGTTTGTCTTTTTCTTTTACTTCTTTTTGGAATGGAGTGTAGAAATCTTTAAGTGTTTTTGTGTATTCACGCTTACCGTCAGCGATTTCATCAAGTTCATTTTCCATTTCAGCTGTGAATGTATCGCTAATATATTCAGAAAAATTATTTTCAAGGAAAGAAGAGACAACATCACCAGTATCGGTTGGGAAAAGTGTTCGCCCTTCTTTGCGTACATAACCACGCTCTTCAAGTGTTTTCATTATTGACGCGTATGTAGATGGACGGCCGATGTCGCGCGCTTCAAGTTCTTTGACGAGCCCAGCTTCGGTGTACCTGTTTGGTGGTTCAGTAAATTTTTCTGTGCTACCTAGTTCAATCAATTTTAATTCTTCGCCGACTGAAACTTCTGGTAATTCAACATCTTCACCTCGTGCATCGCTATCGCACGCGAGCCATCCGAGAGAGAGAATGCGTGAGCCATTGGCGGTAAAATCAGGAATACCCGCCTTTTTGATATTTGCAGTGATTTTTGTTTTAAGAAGTTTAGCGTCAACCATCTGTGATGAGACTGCTCGTTCCCAAATTAATTTGTAGAGCTTTTTCTGTTCATCAGTGTGTCCACCCGAGAGTGCCTCAGGGTGTGTTGGACGAATTGCTTCGTGGGCTTCCTGTGCGTTTTTACTTTTTGTTTTATAGAAATGCGCCTCGGCTGATTCTTTTCCGTATTTTTTTGCGGCTATAGCGAGAAGTTGCGCTTGCGCTTGTTTTGAGAGGTTTGTGCTATCTGTACGCATATAGGTAATCAATCCAGCTTCGTAGAGTTTCTGGGCGACTTGCATTGTGCGAGATGGAGAAAATCCAAGACGAGTCGAAGCTGTTTGTTGAAGCGTGCTTGTTGTAAATGGTGCGCGAGGGGATCTTTTTTGTTCGCTCGTTTTTACATCAGTGACAAACCACGGCTCCTTATTTCCAAGCGTAAGAATACTCTCTACGATTTTTTGGTCGCGGGGTTCTTCTGTACAGGAGAGTTTAAGTGTTTCTTTTTTCTGTGTGTTCCAAATACCTTGGAGCGTCCAATACTGTTCTGGTACAAATGCACGGATTTCGCGTTCGCGTTCCATGAGAATACGAAGCGCAGGGGATTGTACTCGCCCAGCTGAAAGACCGTAGCGAACTTTTTTCCAGATAACACCCGATAGGTCGTACCCAACGAGACGATCAAGAACGCGACGCGCTTCTTGGGCTTTGACGAGATTGTCATCTATATCACGCGGATTTTCGAGTGCTTCTTTTACGGCTTCTTTGGTAATTTCGTTGAATGTTACTCTCTTTATTTTCGCTTTTATTTTTTTGTCTTCATCAAGGAGCATTTTCAGGTGCCACGAAATTGCTTCACCTTCGCGGTCCGGGTCTGTTGCAAGCATGATTTCAGTTGCCTTCTCTCCGAGAGTTTGGAGTTCGTGAACGATTTTTTCTTTTCCTTTTGAAATCTCATAACGAGGGATGAATCCAGAAGGAATATCAATTGCATTTTTATTTGATTTTGGTAAGTCGCGAATGTGCCCAACAGACGCACGCACTGTAAAGGCGCCATCGAGATACTTCTCGATGGTCTTTGCTTTCGATGGGGATTCTACGATTAAAAGTTTCATAAATTAGTTTTTGTTTTACCAAGAGCTAGAAGCTGATTACTAGAAGCTATCCTAGAGTATTACACGAAAGAAGTTTTTTCCGCAAATAAAATAAAAAAAAGAGCACTTAATGTAAGCTCTTTTTTTTCAGAAGTACCTTTCTTTTTTTAATTTTGTAATATCCATATACTGTTCCAGCAACAAAGAATGTTGATATTCCTCCGTCTATTGGAGTGTCTGGTGGGTTGTGATCACATGCCTCTGGGTGTTGTTCACACCAGCATTCAGAAAATGGAGGACAAGGATTTCCTTGTCCGAAGGATTTTATGCAAATAAAAATGAGCAAAAATAAGGGAAGAATGTATTTTTTCATACGACAACATGGTTTATTTACCTAAAATGTAACATAAATAAAATTTATGTCAATTTTATCTCTCCTAACTCTTCCTTTATTAAATCTTTAATTTCCATAATTGAGAGGAGGGCGTTTGCGCTTGCGATATCCATACCTGATGCACGAATAAGATCGTCTCGTTCCATTGGCTCATGGAGGAGTTCAATTATGCGTAATTCATCATTTCCGCAATCGCTGTATTTATTTTTGTCGGACACAGAATCTTTTTCAATTGTAAATCCAAGCGCGTCAAGAATATCTTCACTTGATCTGATTGGTGTCGCGCCTTGGCGAATGAGGAAATTTGTTCCTTTTGAACTCGATGAGAAAATTGATCCAGGTACTGCTAGAACATCGCGATTATAATCAGTCGCCATTCGTGCAGTAATGAGCGTGCCTGATTTTTCTTCTGCTTCGATGATGAGCACTGCTTTTGCGATTCCTGCCATTAAACGATTGCGCCTTGGGAATGAATAGAGGGTGGCGCGGGCGGATGGCTCCATTTCAGAAATCAGACATCCGCCCGCACGAACAATCTCCTCTGCAAGTCGTACATTTGTACGCGGGTATAAAACTGACGAATCAAGTCCTGACCCTGGAAATGCAATTGTTGTGAGTCCAGCTTCCAGTGCTTTCTTGTGTGCGATTGCATCTATGCCAAGAGCAAGACCAGATACAATAACAACAGGATATCCAGCAAGTCCGCGGATTAATTTTTCACAAACTTCTTTTCCGTAAGATGTGTATTTACGCGAGCCAACAACCGCGAGGTATATCATATCGCTTGGCGGAAGTTTTCCTATTAGATAGAGTGTTTTTGGAGGTTGGGGAATTTCAAGAAGCTGGGTGGGAATATTCTCGTTTGAAAGTTTAGAGATGTTCATCATTAAATGCACAAGTTCATGATGTATGTTAATGTACCAATTATATCATTTTATTTACCCAGAAAACGATTTTGTGAAAACTGGCAAGGCAAGGTATACTCTTAATTATATATGTTAGACATAAGATTCATTCGAGACAATAAGGATTTAATAAAAGACGCGGCTAAAAAGAAGCACAGTTCTTTTGATATTGATACCCTTCTTTCTGTTGATGAAAAACGCCTCGCACTTCTTTCTCGTGTTGAATTTCTCCGTGGTGAACAAAACAAAGCAAGTGAAGCGATTGGTTCAAGTACAGACAAAGACGAACGCGCACAGCTTATCGAATCGGTGCGTGGTGTCAAAGATGAATTAAAAGAAAAAGAAGAAGAGCTTGCCTCTGTCATGGTTGAATGGCAGACTCTAATGCTTGCAGTTCCCAATATTCCCGATATGACTGTGCCAGATGGTGAGAGTGATGCTGATAATCAAGAAATCAAACAATGGGGAACAAAGCCAGAATTTTCATTTGATGCAAAAGATCATGTTGAATTGATGACTGCCCTTCGAATGGTTGATATTGAACGCGGAACAAAAGTTCATGGCTTTCGTGGGTACTTTTTGACCGGTGATGGTGCGCGACTTTGTTTTGCGATTTGGAATTATGCACTTGAATTTTTTGGTAATAAAGGATTTGTTCCTGTGATTCCTCCGGTGATTGTTCGCAAGCAGAATCTATATGGTACAGGGCACCTTCCTGGTGATACAGAAGATTATTATATGACTCAAGATGGTGATGCGCTCGCCGGTACAGCCGAAGTGCCGCTGATGGGCATGCATGCTGATGAGATTATTGAAGCAAGTGAATTTCCAATTAAATATCTCGGTTTCTCCCCATGTTTTCGTCGCGAGGCAGGCAGTCATAGTAAAGATGTGAAAGGTCTCATACGCGTGCACGAATTCTACAAGTTTGAGCAAGTTATTCTTTGTGAGGCATCTCATCAGACATCCGTTACGCTTCATGAAGAACTCAATCGCAATACTGAAGAATTTATTGAGTCGCTCGGTATTCCATATCGCACTGTTATCAACTGCGGTGGTGATCTCGGTCAGGGACAGGTAAAGAAATATGATATTGAACTTTGGGTACCAAAAGAGAAAACATATCGCGAAATTTCGTCAGCGTCATATTTCCATGATTTCCAAACACGCAGATTTAATATTCGATATCGTGATACTGAGGGTAAGATGCAGTATGCCCACTCACTCAACTGTACTGCAATTCCAACACCACGCATTCTCGTTTCATTGATTGAAAATTTTCAGCAAGCAGATGGTTCAATCAAAGTTCCTGAAGTACTTACAAAGTATCTTGGAAAAGATACAATCAGCGCTTAATATATTGTATGAGAGAGGTTCTGACATCTCCGCGAATTCTTGATTTGAAGCGCGCAAAGAAACGCGGGCGTATTCGACTAACAATACTCATTAGTATTCTTTTTTTATTTTTCTTTGGTGCGCTCGCGTATTTCTCAGCTCATCCGCGTGTCACTATTAATACAGTTGAAGTTGTAGGAACACAGATTCTCAATGTCCCTGATATTGAAGAAAATGTTCGCGCACATCTCGCTGGACGATACCTATACTTGTTTAGTAAGGCGAATGCGTTTTTGTATCCGCACGATGATATATATCGAGGCCTCCTTGATTCATTTCCTCGGATTCTTTCACTTACTGTTGAACGAAATAATATTCATACTCTTCGAATTACAATTATCGAACGAGTCGGCTCACATCTTTATTGTGGAACGGCCCCAGCTGTTTCATCTAATGTTGATGAGACTTGTTATTTTATTAATGACGATGGGTATATTTTTGATCGCGCGCCGTATTTCTCTGGCGATGTATATTTCAAATTCTATGGCCCGCTTCTTGAAAATGAGACACCTGCAGTTGTATCAAATACTCCACTTGGTCATCATATGCTCTTTGTTGAACGCTTTCATGACCTTGTCAGATTTATTGATGGGCTAAAAGCACTTGGATTTAATCCAACAATGCTTTCAATGGGCGCTGATGGCGGGAACACGCTGACCTTGTTTCGTAATACAGGTGCTGGGAATCCTGTGATACTTTTTAGAAATGATAATGATCTTGCCGAAATTCTTGAAAATCTTTCGGTGTCAATGAAGAAAACGGAATTTCGTGATGATGTACAGTTAAAGTACAGCACACTTCTCTATATTGATTTGCGCTTCAAAAACAAAGTACTATATAAATTCAATGACCAATAATTTCTGGGAAAAATTACCAAAACCTTTCTTCGCACTGGCGCCGATGGCAGATGTCACCGATCCTGCTTTTCGTCGTGTTATTGCGAAATATGGCAAACCAGATGTAACGTGGACTGAATTCGTTTCTGCTGACGGGCTCGCAAGCAAAGGACGTGAAGTATTACAAAGAGATTTGGAATATACCGAAGCCGAGCGACCAATAGTCGCGCAACTTTTTTCTGCGCATCCCGAAAAGATGCGTGAAGCATCGAAATTTGTCGCTTCACTCGGCTTTGATGGTATTGATATCAATATGGGTTGTCCTGATCGCTCTATCGAGAAACAGGGCGCGGGCGCGGCGATGATAAAGACACCTGACATCGCCGCGCAGATTATCCAGTCGGTCAAAGACGGCATTCGCGATGCTGGAAAAGATATACCTGTTTCAGTAAAGACTCGTGTCGGCTACAATAAAGTACAGATAGAAGAATGGATTCCATTTTTACTATCACAAGATATTTCAGCACTGACTATTCATTGTCGTACTCGTAAAGAAATGTCCCTTGTTCCAGCTCACTGGGAATATGTAAAAGAAGTAGTGGCTATCCGTGACCGTATGGGCGTGAAGACGAAAATCATCGGCAACGGTGATGTTCGAGATATCGTGCATGGCAGAGCGCTTGCAGGGGAAACCGGCTGTGATGGCGTAATGATTGGGCGAGCAATTTTTGGAAACCCATGGTTGTTCACCGGAACAGCGAACAGACATGGAAATGTCGCTTCCCAAAAACCCTCATTTTTTTCTAAGCTCAAAAAATTCTTCGTCAAAGATAAAGATTCTCATAAATATTGGCTTCACCAAGAAAGTACTATTCCTATCAGTGAGCGATTGCGCGTACTTGTTGAACACACGAAACTTTTTGAAGAATTACTTGGTGATATTAAAAGTTTTTCAATTATGAAAAAGCATTTCAAGGCGTATGTAAATGGCTTTGATGGCGC
>CAYXYC010000008.1:17055-21087 GCA_964469225.1 uncultured Candidatus Saccharibacteria bacterium
GGTAAAGTTGCGCACGCCTATCTTCTATCTGGTCCACGCGGAACAGGTAAAACAACCATCGCGCGCATTATTGCTCGAGTACTCGGTTCATCAGCACATGATATTTATGAAATGGATGCGGCATCAAACCGTAAGATTGAAGACGCGCGAGATATTCGTGAAAATGTTAGAACTCTGCCATTTGATTCAAAATACAAAGTCTATATTCTCGACGAAGTGCACATGCTCACAAAAGAAGCTTGGAATGCGCTTTTGAAAACAATCGAAGAGCCACCAGAGTATGTCATATTTATTCTTGCCACAACCGAACTTGAAAAAGTGCCGGAAACTATTGTTTCTCGCTGTCAGACATTTGTGTTTAAGAAGCCGACTGATCCCGTTCTTGCTGAAGTTATTACCCGTGTTGCCAAAAAGGAAGGATACACACTTGAAGAAGGCGGAGCAGAATTAATTGCACTCATAGCTTCCGGCGCGTTTCGTGATGCACTTGGTACTCTTCAAAAAGTTATTTCATTCTCAAAAGACAAAAAAATTAGTTTAAAAGAGATTGAAGCGGTTACTGGCGCGCCAGAATCAGGACTGGTACATCATTTTCTCGATGCGCTCGCTTCAAATTCTATTGAAGAGGGATATCGGACAATTCAAACTGCATCAGAGCAAAATATAGATATGCTTTTGTTTCTCAAAATGATTCTTTCAAAATTGCGCTATGCCCTGATGCTTCGCTATGCGCCCGAAACAAAAAAATATATCGCTGAAAAGATTCCAGAAGAGGAATTGAAATATCTCACAGAACTCATTGCAGAAAAACCATTAAATATTTCATCGGGAACACTTTCAATATTGCTCGATACATATCAATCATCACGAACAGCAGTTATTGATTCACTTCCACTCGAACTTGCTCTCATCAAAATCATAGGAGGTGAGAAATAATTTTATTTTAGTATGTTATACACAAGAAAAGGTGATGCTGGTACAACTAAAACTTTTGGTTGCGACCAGCGAATATCAAAAAGTTCAAATATTGCTGAAGCTCTTGGGAGTTTAGACGAGATAAATTCATTTCTCGGTATCTGCAAGGTGTTAAGCGGGCGGTATGATTTTAAAATGCCTAGCGGAGAAGAGTTTGCAATTGTAGTACATACCGTGCAAGAGAACCTTTTTATTATTCAAGCCGAGGTTGCTGGCTCAGAAATGAGCATAACGGAAGAAAAAGTTACGCAAGTTGAGAAGTTTGTTGATGGAATAGAGCAAGAATTGCCACCAATTAGGTCATTTTTCATTTCTGGGGGTTCAGAATTGGGTGCATATTTCGATACAGCGCGTACAATTGCTCGCAGAGCTGAGCGTAGAGTCGTGGCAGTGTCAGATGAAGGTGTTCGCGCTATTGGTAATTACACAAAAGCATATTTAAATCGTCTTTCGTCGCTTTTGTACGCACTTGCGCGCTACTCAAATCATCTTTCTGGTGTGAAAGAAGACTCTCCAAATTACAAATAATTTTTGTTTTTGAATTTTGAAAATTTTTTTTAGAATTGCCCCAAAAAATCGTTCTAAAAGAACGATTTTTTGGGGCCTACATTGACGAAATTAATGCACAAAGACATAGTTTACTTTTTTATCGTTTTCCACACGCACAAGCTCGAAGATAGGAGTATAATGTATTTCCCTGAGGTCTTGCAGGGGTATTATAAGACAAATTTTTAAAAACATGCCAGCGAAAAAGAAGCAAAAAGTAGAGAAGAAGGTCGCAAAAAAAGTTACAAAAAAGAATTCTTCTGTTGTAAGTAAATCAGAACCAAAAATTAAGAATGATTTTATTAAGAGTGTTCAAAAACGAGATGGCACTATCGTTTCATTTGATACAGAAAAGATAGTGAATGCTATTAATAAAGCCATGCTTGCTGCCCATGAGGGTTCTTTCAAAGAAGCAGAGATGGTTGCTAATCGTGTTTTTATGGAGATGGTCAAAATCGCTCGCAAGTATAAAAATTTCATCCCTACTGTTGAGGGAATACAAGACAGCGTAGAGCAGGAACTCATGCTCTCTGATTATATTAAGACATCAAAGAACTACATCTTGTACAGAGAAGACCGTGCACGAGCTCGTGCGCAGAAAATTACTGTTCCAGATCATGTCAAAAAACTAGCCGATCAAAGTAAAAAATATTTCCGTAATCCGCTATCAGAATTCGTGTATTACCGAACCTATGCTAAATGGATTGAATCTGAAAATAGGCGTGAGACATGGGTTGAGACTGTTGATCGTTATATGAATTTCATGAAGGGTAAAATAGCAAACACTCTCACTGAAGATGAGTATTCAGAAATTCGCGAAGCAATCTTGAAACAAGAATCAATGCCATCGATGAGACTTCTTCAGTTTGCTGGTCCTGCTGCCGACAAAACAAATGTTTGCGCATACAACTGTTCATTTATCGCTCCATCAAATTTCCAAGACTTCGGAGAAATTGTTTACATCTCAATGTGTGGAACTGGTGTTGGCTTCTCAATTGAAAGTCAAAACATTCAATCACTTCCTCAAATCAAAATTCAAACAGGAAAAAAGATTGCTACTTTTGTTGTTCCAGATACAAAAGAAGGTTGGGCTGACGCATTGGTTCTTGGTATGAAGACTTGGTTTAATGGCGAAGATGTTGATTTTGATTTCTCTCAACTTCGCCCAGCTGGTGCCCGTCTTAAAATAATGGGAGGTAAAAGCTCAGGTCCTCAGCCATTGATTGATTTGCTCGGATTTACTCGTGAGAAAATTTTGAAGAGACAAGGTCGTCACCTCAGAAATATAGACGCTCATGACATTGTTTGTAAAATAGGTGAATGTGTCGTGTCTGGTGGGGTTCGTCGCAGTGCACTTATTTCTCTATCTGATTTAGATGACCAGGAAATGCGCGATGCAAAAAAGGGTCAGTTTTGGATGTCAGAGGGTCAGAGAATGCTCGCGAACAATTCAGCCGTTTACAACGCCAAGCCTACCGAAACAGAATTTCTAAAAGAATGGATTGCCCTTATGGAATCAGGTTCTGGTGAGCGAGGAATATTTAATCGTGGCTCGTTGTATACATCACTACCAAAACGCAGAATAGAGAAATCTCGAGATTTTATTGGATCAATGGGTACAAATCCTTGTGGAGAGATTATCTTGCGTTCAAAGCAATTCTGTAATCTTTCAGAGGTTGTGGCTCGAGCAGAAGATACAGAGGAATCTCTAATGAAGAAAATTCGTGTTGCGACAATTCTTGGTACATATCAATCAACACTAACAAAGTTCGGTTATCTCTCAAAAGAATGGAAAGAAAATTGTGACGCAGAGCGATTACTCGGTGTTTCAATCACTGGACAATGGGATTCAAAAGTTGCTCGTGATCCAAATGTTCTTTCAAGACTTCGTGAAGAGACTATTCGAATAAATAAAATTTACGCTAAAAGATTTGGTATTAATGAATCAACTTGTATTACCGCTGTGAAGCCTTCTGGTACTGTTTCTCAGACAGTTGACTGTGCATCAGGTATGCACCCACGACATGCACCGTATTACATTCGCCGAGTTCGTATTTCTGCTACTGATGCATTATTCAAGATGATGAAAGACCAGGGCGTGCCTTATTTCCCAGAAGTAGGGCAGAGCTTTGAAGATGCAAATACATTTGTTCTTGAATTTCCTATGAAATCTCCAAATGGAGCAATTTGTAAAGATGATATATCAGCTATTGAGCAACTTGAACACTGGAAAGTTGTAAAAACAAAATACACTGAGCATAATCCTTCTGTAACAATTTCTGTTGGAGAAAATGAATGGATTCAGGTAGCTCACTGGCTTTTCCAAAATTGGGGAATTATTGGAGGGTTGTCATTCTTACCAAGAACAAATCATGTTTACCAACTTGCCCCATATGAAGCCATTACAAAAGAGGCATATGACAAATTAGTAAAAAAGATGCCAAGTTTTGATTTCTCTGAGATTGTTACTTATGAACTTCGGGATGAGACAGAAGTCAAAAAAGAACTCGC
>CAYXYC010000009.1:0-20685 GCA_964469225.1 uncultured Candidatus Saccharibacteria bacterium
AATCTTGCCAATGAGCGGGTCTGTGAGCTTGTGGCGAGAGAACTTGGTGTAGTACGGGCGAAAGTGCGTATTCTCAATGGGCACCATAGCCCAAGTAAGATGCTTTCTATTTTAGAATAAAAAAAAACCACGCGATGCGCGTGGATTCTTCTTTACTTTTGGAGCATTTTTTGGAGCTCTTTTTTCAGTTTGGTGCTTACACCGAATTTCACGCCTAATTTTTTCAGAAGACGACTCTTGTATTGTGGTGTAAGTTTGTTGATGATTTTTTCTATCATATCCAAACTTTTTAATGGAGTCATATCAACCACAAGGTTAATAATTGACTCTTCTCCAACCATACATGTTTTTTTTGACCCTTTGAATGCTGTTTTTTTTCTGGTTTTTGGGGCTACCTTTTTAGGTGCCGGTCCTTTTTTAGCCATCATGTTTTTTTATTAAGTTTATTCAATTATAGCATAAATAGATATTTTGTCAATCAAAAAGGTCGCTTCAAAAATGAAGCGACCTTTAAAAATTTTTGCAGTTGTTTATTACTGCTTAAAGAACTTTTTGCCGTTGATGAAATAGAAACCATTAGGTAATAAATCGGTGTTAATTTTCCACTGATCATTATTAATTTTATCAATCAAAACTTCCATCTTTTGTCCGAGAATATTAAATACTTCGGGCTTTTCCTCTGCACCAGATACCATTAGGTAATTAGTGCACGGGTTTGGATAGAAATTAGATATGATTTTTTCTATTTTTTGCATACTAACCATTACGGGCTCGGTTTGCATTGATTGGCTTTGTGCTGAAACAGATAACAATGTGTCGTCATACCAACATTTTAAGTACAAAATCATCGTGATATCTGTACCTGGTGTTAGTAATTTCAATTGAATCCAAAAATTGAACATAATTGAATCTTTGGGACCAACTTCGCTAGGAATTGTTTCTGTTTGACCCACACCGGCAAAATATTGCCAAGTGCTGGTGTCCTTGAATCCTAATCCAACAAAACTAACATTCATTTTTTTGGTTGGGTGATTGTTCTTTAGAACATAGCTTCCAATCAGTACATTTTTCATACCAACGAATGTTGGTATCATGCGGTTAGTGCTGTCGGGATTTGGATAAAATTCAACTAACGGGGGATTCATCACAATCGTTTTCGCATTGATTACGCGGGGTGAATAATATTCATCCGCGAAAACCACTGCTCTCCGTTCCAATTTAACATCAAGTGTTACTATTAGACGAGTAACTCTTCTTGGTAAAACTTTTTTGAAAGTTACACGATAGCTAATCTTCTGATACATGTGATCATAAAGGCTATCAAGTAATCTTTGTCCCAGAATATCTGGGGTAAGAAGTTCCATAGACACATACTGATTTAAAGTACTGTCTGTTAAGGAAGGATGGATATCAAGTAAGATTACTCGATCTGGCATAGAACACTGGAAACAGGCGATACCGTATTCAATAATAACCTGACGACCTTCGTCTGATTGATTAAGATAAACGGTGTCCTGCTCAAGTGACCATACGGTCTGGGCATGCAAAGGTATCATACTTCCAAGAAGAATGATACAAAGGAAAATTATCTGTTTCATTATTTGGCTTTATTTCAATATTCAAGGGTATTATAGCATTTCTATGCTTAAAAGTCAAGCTATTTTTAGGCCTGTATTTGACATTATATTAATAATATGCTATTCTTCTAAAGAATTCAATTAAGTTTCATTTTTAAAACCCAAAAACAGTTTCATGAAAAAAGGTTCTTTTATTTTCGCTTTCACTGTGGTGTTTACCACACTTACCGCGTGTTCAACCCAAAATCGTCAGGCCCGTACAAGAATGGCGCACCCTGGAACACAATCAAGTATGCGTAACTTTAATTGCGTACCCCATGGGTACAGGTAAAAAACAAAAAGAAAAAAGCAAAAAGCGCCCCGAGCATTTCGGGGTGTTTTTATTTGTGTGTATATGGAATAATATAAATATGTCTGATTTTACAAGTACTGAGATTAAATATTTAAAAACACTTACAACCCCCGCCAAGGTTCAAGATTTTCTTAATGCAATACCTTTTAACTTTGAAATAGATGGCAAGGATACAATCAAGTCTCCATTGAGAATATTGCGCACTTGGAATGCGCATTGTTTCGAGGGAGCGCTACTTGGAGCGTATGTACTATCTCTTCATGGAAACAAACCGATGCTTCTTCATTTGAAATCAATGAAAAATGATTTTGATCATGTAGTCGCACTTTTTAAGGTAAATGGGTACTGGGGGGCTTTATCAAAAACAAATCACGCAGTTTTGCGTTATCGTGAGCCCGTTTATAAAACAGTTCGTGAATTAGCAATGTCGTATTTTCATGAATATTTTCTAGATAATGGAGTAAAGACACTCAGACAGTATTCTAATCCGCTTCTACTTGATGAATTTGAAGATGGATGGTGGTGCGAAGAAGAAGATTTGTGGGGGATTGATGAAGAGTTAGATAAAACAAAACATCACGATATTGTCCCACAGGCATATGTAAAAAAATTAAGAAAAGCTGATGAGATAGAACGAAAAATTGGTGTAATAACCGAATGGAAGACAGATAAAAATAAGTCGTGATATAATATATATTATTAATCTAACTCAAAAAATATGATAAATATCAAAGCAACAAATATGGAATTAACGGGCGCGATTAGTGATTATATTAACAAGCGTTTGGAATCAGTTCAAAAGTTTTCAAAAGACGGTGTTGTTTCTGGATATGTTGAAGTTGGAAAAACAACAAATCATCATAATAAGGGCGAGTTTTTTAAAGCAGAATTTGATTTGATGATAAATGGTGTAAGATATTTTGCGAGTTCAGAGAAGGATAACCTATATGTGGCGATAGATGATGGAAGAGAAGAAATAATTCGTACACTAACACACGACAAAGACAGAAAACAAACACTCTTTAAAAGAGGAGCAATGAGTGTAAAAAAAATGCTGAAAGGCATATCAAAAAGAAACCCCTTTACTTCAAAATATTAAAACAATAAAACCGCTACTCATTTGATGTAGCGGTTTTAATTTGTGCTGACAGGGTGGCATATGCTTGCCGATGCCAGAGCGAGAATTTATCGTAATTATTTATCCGATGCAGAAGTCCCTGATGTCTTTTTATAAGAGTGCTAATTTTATCCTTTATTTCTAGTTTCTTAAATAAAAGATATATTTTGCTCTGAGGGGTTGCAGGATATTTTTGTAGAAAATTCAACAGCGCGATAGTTCTGTAACTTTTTAGTTCGCTACTATTTAAAATTTTCTTTAACTTTTCCAAAGAATCAACACCCATGTCGTTAAAAATAGAATTTTCTATTTTATTAGCATAGTCTATTTCCTCTTTAGTAAGAACAATCTCTTCTGGCTGTCTCGATTTCTTTATGATAGTAGGTTTTTGAGCCTCAATAACTTCTTTTGTTGGGGCTTTTATCTGTTCCCAAAAATAAAGATATTCTTTGTACTTTTTATCACTTAAACGAGAAAGATGGACATCTTTGATGTTTTTAAAGTCATCTTTTATAACACCAGCAAAACATAACGTTATTTTATGTTCTATACTAGAATCGTAACTAAATTTTTCTAGCAAGTAGTAAATAATAGCCGCGCGCAAAAGGAATGTTTTTTTTGATCTAGCCTTCCTTATTTTCTTGGTAATTTCGGCTATGTGTATTTTAAGTTTCTCGAGCGGTATCGAGTGAACAGGAGGGGGAGTTTTTTTAAGGTGCATAAGCGTATAAATTTTTCCAATTTATACGCTTATTTTTTGTATTTGTCAATTATTTTTGTTTTAGAAAATCTGAGTAGTTGATTTCTTTTTTACCTTCGGGGATAACTTTTTCAATTACAAAAAGATTGTTTTCAAATCGAGCACGAGTAATTTTCACTCTAATTTTCACTCCATTTCGCTCGGTGAAAAAATATACTCCTGGCCACCCCCAAAATGCGCGGTATTTATTCCAATTCAATATTGCGTCACCATTTGGGTCAATTGCACCATCTTCTTTACTAATTTTTGAACAATAAGTTGCTCGTGATTCATCTTGATTATGAGGATGAATTGTTCCATTAATAATCTCTGGAATAATCTGTGCTGTTAATTCGGCACCGATTTTTGTGAGTCGTGATCGAAGAATATCTTTTGTTTCGCTTACATCAATTGTGATTTTCTGTTCGGCGATAATTGGCCCGCTATCAAGTCTATGTTCCATTTGTTGGATACTTACTCCTGTCTCGCTGTCACCAGAGAGAAGTGCTTGTTCAAGAGGAGATGCTCCACGATATTTAGGTAGAAGCGAGTAATGAATATTGATTGTACCGAGGCGTGGAGCATCAATAATATCTTTCGGTAAAATTTTTCCATAAGCAACGACAATAGACAAATCAATATTGAATGAAGAAAATTTTGCCCGAAATTCGTCATCAATTTTTATTGGTTTTAGAACGGGAATATTATTTTTATTTGCCCATACCGAAACTGGTGATTCGTGAATTTCCATTCCGCGACCACTGCGAGTGTCCACTGTGGTTATGATAACTTTTGGAATATAGCCACTATCTTTCAAAATAGAAAGTGTTTCAGCAGAAAGTTCTGGTGTGCCCCAAAATGCAAATGAAGTGTATGATGTATTCATATTCTAGTGATATTCTTCTTCTGGGGTTGATTCGTGAATGTCGCGTGCTTTATCAATAAAGAGAATCCCGTCTAGGTGATCGTTCTCGTGTTGAAAGATGTGCGCAAGAAGCCCATTGCCATCCATAGTAAAATGCTCGCCATTTTCATCGTAGGCCTCGATTGTGGCGCGTGTTGCACGGCGGACTTTGCCGTAGAGCGGTCGGACAGAAAGACATCCCTCGGAAAGTAATTTCCTGTCCTTTGATATTTTCTTGAAGATTGGATTTATGAATACGCGGTCAGAGTGTTTTGATCTGTGTCCAAATGATTTTGAATCCCCGCGAATAAAGTTATCGTCGAATACTTTTCCAGCAACGACAAATATTCGGAGTGATGCGCCTATTTGTGGAGCAGCAATTGCTACGCCGTCATCTTGCGAGTGAAGGGCTTCTTTCATTTCTGAAATTACTTTTTTTATCTTTGGCTTACCAACATCAGAAAGCGCAACCTCTTTCGCTTGCGCTCGCAAAACAGGATTTCCATTTTGAACGATTTTAATCATACTTATAGTTCTTTTATGTATTCAAGAAGTTTTGGGAGTTTTACTGTTTCTTGAGAGCGGTTGCTCATGTCACGAACAATAACTGAATTTTCGAGCGCTTCTTTTTGTCCGAAAATAATCGCGTAGCGAATGCCAATTTTCTCGGCAACAGCAAGTTGGGCACTCAAACTGTCTTTTGAAATTGACTGAGCAATTGGAACTTTACCCTTACGAAGGATTTCAATAACATTGAGTGATTTTAATTTCGCATCAAAACCTAGTTGTATAAAATACATTTTCGGCTTTTTGATAATGCGAGGAGAAAGTTTTGCAAACCATGGTGCCTCAACAACACGGTCAACACCGATTGACGAGCCAACTGCGGAGACATCTTTCTTGCTTCCTAAATGACGAGCGAGGTAGTCATAGCGACCACCAGAGGCAATTGTAATCATTCGCCCATCTTCGTCGTTTGGAATCATAATTTCAAACACTGTACGAGTGTAATAAGAAAGTCCACGAACAAGACATTTGTTTATCGTGTAAGGGATTTCCATTTCTTCGAGATATTCGAGGACTTCTTTGAAATGTTTTTTACAAGCAGGGCAAAGGTGAGAGAGTGTTTCTGGTGCACCTTGATTTAGCTCAATTGTTTTTTCTTCTTTTGAATCAAGAATCCGAAGGGGATTAACTTTCAAGCGTTCGCGATCAATTGTTGGGAGATCATTAAGGTGTTTCTTGTAGTAATTTGTAAGTTCGCGAATATAGCCTGCTCGGCAATCTTTGTCACCAATAGAGTTGATATCAACCGAGAGTCCCGGAGCGCCAGCTTCTTCAAGGATTGTCCATGCAGTCTTGATAACGAGTGCATCTAAGATACTTTTTTCACTTCCAAGAGCATCCATATCAAATTGCCAGAATTGACGATATCGGCCTTTCTGTGGATTGTCGTGACGGAATACTGGTCCGTAATTATAGAAAAGGAGTGGCTGGGGAAGTGATTGCATACCATGCTCAATATAACTGCGCATTAGTCCCGCAGTGTGTTCTGGGCGAAGTGCGAGATGGTCACCACCTTTTGTTTTTAAGGTGTACATTTCCTTGTCGATAATATCAGTACCAATACCTATTGATGATGTGAACACATCTTCTTGTTCGGTTATCGGTGTATCGATTGGCTTGAATCCATAGTAAACAGCGATTTCTTGCGCTTTTTCAAAAAATCCTTGGAAATAATAATATTGCTCACCCTCAATATCACGCATTCCTTTTACAGATGTAAATGGTCCCGTATTTGATTTTTTCTTTTCTGTGCTCATTTTTTATTTTAAAGCCTCACGATATGAACCGGGAAGGTAGTCTAGTTTGTCAAATGGATAAAGGCGGAGATATGCGCGACCAATCAAATTTTTGCGTGGTAGAATACCCCAACTTCGTGAGTCAGAACTTCGATTACGATTGTCTCCCATAACGAAGTATTCATTTATGCCTGTTGTGTATGTGCCTGTCGTTGTGAATTTTTCGTTGAGATATGGTTCAACAATTTTGAAACCATCTTTTTTTTCAGCGTTGGTGATAACGATCTCACCGTTTTTGAAAGTGAGTTTTTCGTTTGGCATACCAATGATTCTTTTAATGAAAAAGCGTGATGGGTCACCTGGGTAACGAAATACCACAACATCACCACGATGTGGTTCGCCAGCAATATAAGAAATTTCGTCAATAATTAAATATTCTTTATTGTGAAATGTTGGAACCATGGAATCACCAGAAACAACGAATGGTTGAGCAATAAAAAGTCTGACTGGAATAACAATTGCAAGTGCAAGTGCTGCGAATTTTACGAGATCCCATGCATTTTCTAGGTGCTCACGAAGAGAAGGCTTCTCATTTTTTTGAGTGGTGTTTTGTGTAGGTGTTTGGGTTGGTGGTACAACCGTTGGTGATTCTTTATTTTCTTCCATATAGCCGATATTCTATCACACAACGATTGTTGACAGAATAGAAAGATTCGTTTTGTATTGCTTTTTGTGTGTAAAAAAACCAAATGACTAATAATTTCGCATATGCGAAATTATTAGTCATTTTAATTTGATAAATTATTTTGGACTTTTGTTTTTATTAAAAAGATTCTAAAAATCCCTTGCTTACAATTTTCGCATATGCGAAAATTGTAAGCAAGGTATTTAGGTTTATGTGTTTATGGATGTTTGATATTTTTAGTCGAGTGGTCTACACTTGGGGAATGATGCTTATTGTTGGTCTCGGAAATCCTGGAAAAGAATATGAAAAAACTCGTCATAATGCGGGGCGGATTATTCTTGAGCATATCGCACGCGCAAATGACTTTTCAGAATGGAAAAATGATATGAAGACAAAATCACTTCGTGCAAAGGGTGAAGTGGGTGGTGTGAAGATGGAATTCATGTTGCCGGAAACATTTATGAATAATTCTGGAAATGCAGTTATGCCGGTGATTGATTCAGTAAAGAAATTAAAAAATCTTGTCGTCGTATACGATGATATTGATATTCCTATTGAAACAATGAAAATCTCATTTAATCGTAGTGCAGGTGGACACAACGGTCTCGCGTCTATTATCAAACGAGTGAAATCAGAAGAGTTTGTGCGAATTCGTATTGGAGTATCTCCTCATACACCAACAGGGAAAATTAAAAAGCCAAAAGGGGAGGATGCGGTCTTGAAATTCCTACTAGGAGTATTTAAAGAAGATGAATTAAAGGTTTTGAAAAAAGAATCAAAAAAGGTCGCTGAAATACTCGCGATGATTGCAAGCGAAGGTCACCCGAAAGCGATGAGTATATACAATTGACAACAAAACCCGACATCTGGTAAACTCCTATTTGAGTTATACCGCCAAGTACTTTTAGTTCAATTGAGTTAAACACTCACCAGATGGGGCCGATCTTACGATTGGTCCCATTTTTTTGTTTCTTTCTAAATATTTTACTCGCATCAAAAAATCCCCTCACGGGGATTTTTTGATGCGATGGAGAATTTGGATTTCAATTATTTTTTATAACCTCATTCCTTCACTCTGTTTATTTATTCCGCTTTCTTTTCTCCGTCGAGAAAGACGAGAGTCATACGCTGGTCTTTTGGTTCAAACAATGTAACTTGGAAGTTATATGTCTTACCGAGTTCGAGTGTTTTCTTCAATTTTTCTTCAGAGCCAAAGCTTGAATTATGAACAAGTCCTGCCACACCTTGCTTGATTGAAACGAGAGCACCGTGTTTATTGAACTTGATAACAACGCCAGAGACGATGTCACCCTTTTTGAGTGTACCTTCGAATTCGTTCCATGGGTTTTCTTTGAGTGCTTTGATTGAGAGAGAAATTTTACCGTCTTTGATTTCGATGATTTTTGCGCGAACCTGATCACCGATTTTGAACATTGTGCGAGGATCTTCAACGAGGCCCCAATCAATTTCTGAAATGTGCACCAATCCTTCGAGACCTTCTTCAACTTTGAGGAATACACCGAAGTCAACAATACCAGCAACAGTACAATCAAGTTCTGACCCAAGTGTATATTTGCCAACAATTTCTTGTCGTTCTTCTGGATTTGTATCTTTTTCAGAGAAGATAAGTTTGCCTTCTTTTGGAAGAGCAGAAATCATCACAACAGTGATTCGTTTGCCCACGAGTGTTTTGAGTGCTTTCAAAATCTTGTCTTTATCAGAATCTTCAACACGAGGGTAGTGTTCGCTTTTGAGTTGTGACGCAGGAAGGAAACCAGAAATACCTTGCCAATCAAGAATGAGTCCACCCTTGTTTGCCTCCTTGATAGTGAGTTCAAGTGGAGTTTTTGATCTTATCGCTTTTTCAGCTTCACTCCACATGAGTGCTTGCTTCGCTTCTTTGAGTGACAATTCGATGTATCCTTCGTCGTTGTCAGTTGAAACAACTTTTGCTTTGACTACATCACCAATGTTTACCTTTTTGATAATATCTTTTGCATTGATAAATTCGCGACCATAAATAATACCAGTACCGAATGGTGCGATATCAATATAGACCGATGATTTTTCAATTGCGATAACTGGACCTTCAACGAGTGTTTCTACCTCGGGTGGAAGGGCAGTCTTATCGAGCATTTTACCAACGCTTGAAAGTTCAACTTTTGCATGCTCTGCGATTGTCGCAATAGCATCATGTTCTCCGTCTTTTTTCATATATAAATAAAAACCGCTCTCTTCCTTTTGCTTGTGCGTAGGGAATAGCGGCGCAGAGTGGGGGTTTCTAGTCTCCGTGGCTATCCACGAGAGACCCGAGGGTTATCCTCACACTGGGCTTGTAATAGGGGAACTGTACTATAAAAGGGCTTATTTCGCAATGGTATCTGTTTATTGACTTTTATGTTTATTTGGTGTATAATGGTGACAAATAAATCATAAAACTGATGATATCACAACAAAATTTAAAATTAGGACTTGCTCTGGAAGAGTGGGTTCCTGAATTGGGTTCACAAAAACCATCCGATGAGAGTCTTTCAAAATTTTTTAATGTAAAAAGGGGGGAAGACAAGTTGCTTGCTATCAAATTTGAAAAACTTGAAATCAAGTACAAGGTACGGGAGGTTTGTGAAATTGAATCTTGTGAAAAATTTACTGCTGAAACGCAAGAATTGTATGATCAATATACTGCTAAGATTATTGATTGGGCAAGATATTTCGGTGTGTGGGATGGGTTCTCAAAATTTCCACCGGAGTATTCAAATCCTTTTGAGGTTGATACCACTATTCCAGTTATTGACCAGCCATATCAGGTTAGTATTGTAAATTGATTAGCGTTAGAAAAAGAGGATTCACATAGTGTGAGTCCTCTTTTTATTTTGCCTGATTTTTGCTATACTAACGGGATGATTATTACATATTTCGGCAAGCAATTTTTCAAAGTTTCGCATGGCGACACCGTGCTTGCTTTCAATCCGATTTCCAAAGATTCAAAATCTGGTGGTGGCTCACGATTCGGTTCGCTTGTTGCGTTTTCAACGACAAATCATCCTGATTACAATGGCTTTGAAATGGTTTCGCATGGCGATACTGTGCCTTTTGAGGTCAAAGGTCCTGGTGATTACGAAATCAAAGATATTTTTATTAAAGGCATACAGACTTTTACTGAACTTGGGGGCAAGAAATATATAAATACAATATACACACTTTCACTAGATAACATTTCTCTCTGCTTCCTTGGTTGCGTCAAAGAAGGAGGTGTTGATACATCTGTTCGTGGGCAGATTGAGTCGCCGGATATTCTTTTTGTACCAATTGGCAACGATGATCTGATGACCCCAGGTGAAGCATACAAACTCGCTGTGTCACTAGAACCAAAACTTATTATCCCAATGGATTACGACGAAAAGTCGCTGAAAGCATTTCTTAAAGAGGGTGGGCAGGATAAAGTTTCATCAATTGACAAATTGACTATTAAATCAAAAGAACTTGCTGGTCGCGAAGGGGAGATTGTTGTGATATCATCGTAATATAATATATGCGCGATTACATCAAAAAATTACAATCAAAACCAGAACCAGTTCGCAAGCAATTTCTTGTTGGGTGGATGGTTGTCTCAATGTCTCTCGTTGCTGTTGTGTGGGTTTACAGTATTCAGTCGACAGTTAGTACCGACAAACTTGCTAAAAAGAACGACGCTGTTGCGCCTTTTAAATTATTTGGTGAATCAGTTGCGAAAACATACGATAGCATTACGGCGAGCGTTGGAAATGTTCCAGCAATTGTGCCACAAATAGAATCTACGGAATCATCAGATCAATCAGCGTTGCCCGATATAAATGAATTACCGCAAGAATAATATGAAAGAAGAAAATCTTCCTAAAGAACACAAAAATGTTGTTTCAGTAAATATCAGTTCTGAAATGCAGGAATCGTTTATCGACTACGCGATGAGCGTGATTACTGACCGTGCCCTACCAGATGTTCGCGATGGGTTGAAGCCAGTGCATCGCCGTATTCTATATGCAATGCATGAAATGGGGCTGACATTTTCCGCTCGTTTTCGTAAATCAGCAACGGTAGTTGGAGATGTGCTCGGAAAATATCACCCGCACGGTGATGTTGCTGTTTATGATTCTATGGTTGGTATGGCGCAGGATTTCTCTTATAGATATCCGCTTATTTTTGGGCAGGGTAACTTCGGTTCTATCGATGGTGACAATGCTGCCGCGATGCGTTATACCGAAGCAAAAATGGCGCGCCTCTCGTCACTTCTTCTTCTTGATCTTGAAAAAGAAACGGTTGATTTCCGTCCGAACTACGACCAGACACGAAAAGAGCCAAGCGTGCTTCCGACAGCGGTGCCGAATTTGCTTTTGAATGGAACGCTCGGTATTGCTGTTGGTATGGCGACAAATATTCCTCCACACAATCTTGCTGAAACTATTGATGCAACGATTCACCTAATAGATAACAAAGATGCAACGACAGAAGATTTGATGCAATTCATCAAGGGTCCCGATTTCCCGACGGGTGGTGTGGTCTATGGGCAGACAGATTTACTTCATGCATATTCGACTGGTCGTGGCGGTATAGTGACTCGTGGTGAAGCAGAAATTGTTGAGCAGAAAAGTGGTACATTTCAAATCGTCATCACTTCTATCCCGTACCGCGTGAACAAGTCGGCGCTCATTGAAGCTATCGCCCAACTTGTGCAAGACAAGAAACTCGAAGGCATCAAGGGTCTTCGCGATGAATCAACGAAAGACATTCGCATTGCGATTGATTTGAAATCAGGCGTCATGCCACAGAAAGTGCTGAACTATATTTACAAACACACACAGCTTGAACAGTCTTTTAATTTTAATATAGTGGCACTCGTTGATGGTGTACCACAGACACTCTCTCTCAAGAGTTTACTTACTGAATTCATTGGTCACCGCGTGGTTGTTGTTCGCCGACGCACGGAGTTTGATTTACAAAAAGCGAAAGATCGCGAGCACATTCTCCTTGGTCTTAAAAAAGCACTTGATCATATTGATCGTGTGATTACGGTTATTCGTTCATCAAAAGATACTGCGATTGCAAAATTGAATTTGATGAAAGAATTCAAATTCTCTGATTTGCAGGCGACAGCGATTCTCGAAATGAAATTGGCGAAATTGGCCGGTCTCGAACGAAAGAATGTTGAACTTGAACTTAAAGAAAAACAAGAACTCATTAAAGAGCTTGAAGCACTTCTTGCGTCACCAAAGAAAATGCTTGGTGTTATTGCAACTGAACTAAAAGAAATTCGCGAGAAATATGCCGATGAACGCCGAACGCGTGTTATCAAAGGTGGCGTCAAAGCTATCAATGAAGAAGATCTCATTCCTGAAAAAGAATCAGTACTTGTATTCACCAAGGGTGGCTATGTAAAACGCACTGATCCGTCTGAATATCGCGCGCAGAAGCGTGGTGGTGTTGGTGTGATTGATATTGAACCAAAAGAAGAGGACTTTGTGACAATGCTTATATCTGCAAATACGCACAGTGATTTACTATTCTTTACGAATCGTGGAAAAGCATACCAAATCAAAATGTATGATATTCCAGAGGGTCGCCGTGCGACAAAGGGTAAATCAATCATGAACTTTATTGCACTCGAAGGAGACGAAAAAGTAACTTCAATTTTGCCTATTGATAAGGAAACAAAGAAAACTGTTGAGTGTCTTATGATGGTGACATCGCTCGGTGTAGCAAAGAAAGTCGGAGCTGAGAGTTTCAAAGATGTTCGTCGAAGTGGACTCATCGCTATTAAACTTGAAAAAGGTGACGAACTTCAGGCGGTGCTTCCAATTGAAAAAGGTGACGATGTGATGCTTGCGACATCGCTTGGTCAGTCAATCCGCTTCAAAGAATCTGATGTTCGCGAAATGGGGCGTACTGCTGGCGGAGTGCGAGCAATGAAACTTGGTAAGAACGATACGATTGTCGGTGTTGATAAAATTCCAAAGGGAGATACAACTCGCGCATTCCTTACTCTTGGTGCGCACGGTCTCGGCAAGAAAACACTCGTAAAAGAATATAAATCTCAGAAACGCGGTGGTTCAGGTATTAAGACAGCAAAAGTGACTCCAAAGACAGGGAATATCATCGTAGCAAAAGTTATCTCTGATGAAACTGAAATCATTGCCGTATCACAGAAAGGCCAAGTGATTCGTGTTGAACTCGCTTCTATCCCAACATCAGGTCGTCAGACACAAGGTGTGACGATAATGAAACTCCGCCCAGGGGATAGCATTGCATCTATCACATGTTTATAAAATAAAGACGAGGATTCCCTCGTCTTTATTTTATAGGCTATGATATAATAATTAAGTATGTTTTCTGATCCTGAAAAAAATATTGCACAGTTTGGTGTGCGTGAAGGGATGAAGGTCGCTGACTTTGGTTCTGGCACTGGCGCGTATGTTCGCGCGATTTCTCCGCATGTTGGACTCACTGGTCGTGTTTACGCAATTGAAGTCCAGAAGGGATTAGTTAAAAAACTCGAAAATGAAATTAAAGAATGGGGACTAACGAATGTTGAGTGTATTTGGGGTGATATCGAGGCAAAAAATGGTACAAAATTAGCAGACGAAAGCATGGATGCGGTTATTCTCTCAAACATACTCTTTCAGTCTGATGATAAATTGGGACTTATTAATGAAGCCAAGCGAATTTTGAAAGATAGCGGCCGGTTACTTCTTGTAGAATGGAGTGATTCATTTGGTGGAATGGGTCCATCACCAAAGCATGTTGTCTCCGAGAAAAAAGCAAGAGATATTTTCCGTGAAAGAGGGTTTAAGGTCGCTGAAACAATTTCTGCTGGTGACCATCATTATGGTATAATTTTTACATATTAAATGAGTAATTTTCAAACAATTCTTGTTGCTGTATTTCTAGCATTTTTTGTCTTTGCTGTTTTGATATTTTCCGGAATTATAAATATCGGAGGTATTTCTGGTGACAAGGCCGTTCCTCAGGGAAAGATTGTTGTTTGGGGTACATTTAGCGAGCCAGATGTTCCTAGGGTTTTTGAAGATTTAAGTGCTGAAAATCGCGAGCTTAATATCTCATACATTAGAAAACCAGAATCAACATATGCGCAATCACTTCTTCAAGCGTTTGCTGCTGGCACAGGACCAGATATTTTCTTTATCACACCTGATATGGTAATAGAGAACGAAGCTTTTGTATTTAAATTGCCATATGAAAACTATCCAGAAAAAACATTTCGCGACGCATTCGTTGATGGTTCTGATGTGTTTCTTGCATCTGATGGAGTGATTGGTTTTCCAATGGTGGTTGACCCTCTCGTTCTGTATTACAATCGCGATATTCTGTCTAATGAAGGTATTGCGACACCACCAGTTTACTGGAATGATCTTTTTCCTCTCGTATCTCGACTGACAAAAAAGCGCGTTGACGGTGCTATTACTCAGAGTCTTATTCCGCTCGGTCTTTTTGATAATGTAAACCACGCAAAAGACATTATTGCTACACTATTTTTACAAAGCGGAAATCCAATTATGAAGAGAGTTGAATCAGGGTACACAACCGTACTATCCGAAGATTCTCAAGCGTCAAAATTAACCGGTGATGCAATACTTGATTTCTTTACATCATTCTCTGACCCCTCAAAAGAGTCATACACATGGAATCGTGCGTTACCAACAGCGTTTGATATGTTTACTGCTGGAAAATCAGCTTTTTATCTCGGCCGAGCGAGCGAATTATTCCGTATCCAATCAGCAAATCCTAATTTAAGTTTTGATGTCACACAGATGCTCCAAACAAAAGACGCGCCAGCAAAGCGAACATTTGGACAAATATATGCGATTGCTGTTAATAAAAAATCAATGAATGCCACAACGGCATTTACTGTCGCTGGCTTGCTTTCATCCGGCGACATGGCGAAAAATTTTGCCGCTGCCGTATCTCTTCCGCCAGCATCACGAACACTTGTCGCAAACCGTCCGAAAGATCCATATCTTTTCACTTTTTTTGATTCGGCAGTGATAACTCGTTCGTGGCTTGATCCAAATACAAAAGCAACCGATGCCGTATTTGGTGAGCTTGTTCAAAATGTTGTTTCAAATAAATTGAGCAGTACCGATGCAATTTCAAAAACTAACAGTCAATTGGAATTATTGATTCCACGACAACAGCGATAATATGAAAAAGACTTTTTTTGCAACAATTCTCGGATTCATCTTTGTAGCAGGGCCACTTTTTTTACCACTCGCTATTTCTCAGGCGGCAATAGTACCAGATTGTGGGGTTCTTGATCCAGTTACAAAAACAATTAATCGGCCCTGTGATTTTAACGCATTACTTGAATTGGTTAATAATGTGATTAATTTCTTGTTGTTCGTACTCGCAACTCCTCTTGTGGCAATGATTCTCGTTTATGCTGGCTGGTTATATTTATCAAGTGGTGGTAGTGATGAGAATATCAAAAAGGCAAAGGGGATGATGAAAAATGCTGTTATTGGATATATTATCGGACTCGCATCGTGGTTGATTATTAAAACAATTCTCAATATTGTCGGATTTAAAGGTCCAACATTTTTGAAATAATAACCCTAGAAGGGTATAATAAAAATATGAAATTTTCAAATATGCATATACTGATTTGTAAGAGATTGTCATGTTTTGCGCTCATGTTTTTTATGGGAACATTATTCTTGTTGCCGTTTGCAAATTTGTATGCCCAAAACGAATCCGCAGTGGTTCCAAACAAAACAAACACCCCGGCGGTGGTTCCAAATAAACAACAAACCACCACTGAGTCGTCTGGTGTTCGTCTCGACACAAAAATTAACAACCCACTTGGTGATAATATCAAAGATATTCCGACATTTATTCAGACTATTATAGGTATCGTTCTTGTTATTGGTGTACCTATTGTAACGCTCGCGATTATTTATTCAGGATATCTTTTTGTTGTTGCCCGTGGTGTTCCAGAAGAATTAAGTAGAGCAAAGAAAAATCTAACATATACACTCATTGGTGCAGCACTTCTATTTGGGGCGTTTGTTATTTCAAAAGCAATTAAAGGTACGGTCGACCAGATTATCAGAGAAAATAAGTAATAATATTTATGCCAACAGGAGTTGCACAAGGGGTTAATGCTTGCCAGGGGGCGCCTTTTGATTCAGTCGCAAAGTTACTCAATTTTGCATCATGTACGATTAATAAATCTATTGTCCCGCTTCTTTTTACGCTTGCTACTGCCGGATTTATTTGGGGGATTATTCAATATTTCCTCAATCCTGACAATGAAGAAAAGCGTAAATCAGGAAAGAGTTTTATGATTTGGGGTATTATTGGTCTCTTTGTTATGTTGAGTATGTGGGGATTAGTTGGAATTCTTTCAAACACATTTGGAACAAAAACCCTTCTTCCACAGCTTTCACAGTAGCATTGGTGAGGATGTTTTATGGTATACTTAGAGGGTACATATCAATGTAATATTTCTTTCTTACATAGTCGGTAGAAGAAATTTTGATTATTAATTTATTAAAAATTATTTATAATATGAAGAAATTTATTTCTTTAAGTGCCGTTGGTCTTGGTGTTGCTCCTTTGTTTGCATTTGCAGCAAATGCGTTCACTGTGCTTACAACTATCAACCAGATTCTCTCAACAATTATTCCAATTTTGATTACACTCGCAGTTGTGTATTTCATCTGGGGTGTTATTCAGTACACAATTTCAACTGATGAAGAGGCAAAGAAGGGTGCACGATCAAAAATTATTAATGGTTTGATTGGCTTGTTTATTATTATTTCATTCTGGGGAATCGTTCGACTTGTTTCAAACACATTTGGTGTAAATCCAACACAGATCGGAGGTAGTGCAATTCCTTGCGTTCCAGGTCCTGGTGTTTACTGCTAATTATTGTCTATGGATATTGGATTTATTCCAATTGCAGAGGCAGCAACAAGCGTAGCTACGCTTATGAAAAGTATCAACAAGGTTGTTATCAACCCGTTGATACTTTTCTTGTTTGCGGTGGCGATGGTTTACTTTCTCTACGGTCTTGTGCAATATTTTCTTTCTCCTGATAACGAAGAAGTTCGCAAGACTAGTAAGTCACACATGATATGGGGAGTCGTCGGACTCTTTATTATGGTGGCGGTATTCGGAATTGAACGCCTTATCTTGGGAACAGTCGGGGAGACAAAGATTAAAATTCAGAATACAGGTGATTATGAAATCAGTCAGGGAACACTCAATACATCTGAAACTCCGCTAACTGCACCGGCACAAAATATATTTGTTGAAAATGATCAATCAACAAGTGGAGGTACTGTAAATGTGACACCAAATCTTCCACCAATTGTTGGGGAGAGTCCACTCAAAGTTCCTCCAGAAATATTGGCGGCGGCGGTATCAGACGACCTGTATTATCGTAATTTTGGTTCTGGGGTGAAGAAATCTCTTCTTGACGCAAAAGTTCTAGCGGTCTCAAATGCCAAAATTCGTCTTGCTAATGATAAAGAAGCAAGGAGTGTGGATGCTGTAAAATTTGCCGAAATTGTGAAGGAGCTTGGTAAGCCAACTGATGATGGCATGTATCACTACTTTGTGGCGATGCAATATCCGAAAGAAATTATTTCAGGACAAAGTACATTACCGATTCCAGAAGATATGCGTTCCTATAAAACAGACTCATCGTATTACAGGGCGGTTGATTCGGGTGCAAATCGTGACCTTGCAACGGCAAAGATGATTGCGATTCGAAATGCACGCGTACGCATTGGCGCAGAGAAGGGCGCAACAAGTTTGAGTGCTATTAACTATACAATCATCAAAGAGCGCGCATTCAAAACTCCCGATGGTCTGATGCATTACTTCGTAGCAATTTCACATCCGAGATAATTGGTAAATAAAAAAGCCCTCCATTTGGAGGGCTTTTTGGTGAATGTGCAAATACTGTTAAGGCTTAGGCGGTGGAGGTCTTTTGCTGTATCCACGGTAGTGATTGTTGGGGCGAAGCAATAGTGCAATCGCCTTAAACATCTCTCCTGTTTCGTGATCAAAGTTCCATTTCTTCTCCTCAATTGTTTTCTTGGTAATTCCAAGTGCAATTAGAGCAGCCTCAACTTGTCTGGCAGATGATTCACCTGGAAGAAGATCTTTGCCCATTTTTTTAATACGAGCTTTGAGCATATCCGCTTTTTTATTCTCTGCTTGACCTTCAAGTCCGGCAAGTACTTTTTTGCGGAGAGCTTCATAATACACTTCTTCGAGTTCGGTGTCTCCAATCGTAACAATTGAATCCTTAGGAATTCTGTACGGGTAATGGTTTTTGTCGCAAAAATCATTTACTCCTTTCTTCAAATCTTTACCTAAATTTTCAATGGTGTGATGTTTGTCGGTGTCTAGATCGTGTGGATCTTTTTGTCCGATTTCATCAAGAAAGAATTCAAGGCAAAATTCCATTATCCTTTCTTTGATTGTTTCGCCACCACCCTCAATTCCAAGGATTGTTTCAAGTGCCTTTTTTGCTTCAGCGGAAGATCCTTCTGGTAATCCAAGCATAAATATTATGTGTTTTACTTTTGCTTGCATACCTCGTGTTCTTGTTTGCATCCATGGTGTTTCTGGAATACTGATTTTAATTGTTTGTAGATCAGCAGCGGTGTTTATTTCTGTGCCTAATCCAACAGAAGTGTATTCAAACCAAGGATCAATCCAATGATTTCCTGTTTTAAGTACACCAACAAGAGAACCTGTTGTTCTGCTAAATACACCTGTAATGCTTTTGTAAGCAACCTGCCTACTTCCTTTGTAGATAAAACTTAGAATAAGTGATCCATAAATGAATGGAGTAGGGTTCATTTGATGTATCATAATCAAATGAATTGCATTCCAAAAGAAGTATGAACTTCCAATAAGAGCGCAAAAGAGAGAAGAGTAAATTTTGTAGGATTGCTTAGGTGCTATGCTTTTTATAACAACTGAGACAATAACTAACCCTACAAAGTACCATGTTTGTTCAATAGCTGTGTCCATTTTTACCCCCTTTTAATAGAAATTTTAATTGATTCTGTTCCAGTATTTTCAAAATAATAATACAGTGAGGTAGATGCGAGTGGAGGTCCTTGCACAAAATGATTACCTTCAAGTATTCTTACCTCTGTGTACTGATCAGTTGTTTTAACTGGACCTGTTGAAAATAAATAGCAGTCGTCATTTGTTAAAGTAACTTTTGCTGATTTTCCAGGATCAAGAGTAAAAACAAGGGAATCGTTCATTTCAACAGTGGATAATTCATACTTTGCTGGTTTTTGATTCCAGACTACGGTAATTGTAGTGAGGAGCAATAAAGCAGAAAAAACAAGGATTCTAATTTTCCAAATAGGTGACAGTGTCACTTTTGGTTTCGGGGTAGCAACTGGTGCTACTGGTGGTGTGGTTGGTGCGTGTGCCATAACAATATATTTAATTTTTAATTTGCGTACATTATACACCAAATATACTAAAAAGTCAAGGAAAATAAGCTTGAAATATAAGGACCGCAAGGCCTGATTTGTCTTTTTCTTATAAAATGGTATACTCGTTCTCGTTAGTTAGTTTTAGGGCTAAACCAATTATGTAATAATTAGTCGCCCGAACATTTATAAATAAATGTTTTAGGGCCCTATCGTCCCTACCTACGGCAGGCAGGCCTGCCTGTCCGGTAGGCAGGTAACGGTTAGGACACTTAAAGCAGATTCTAGATTAAAAAATTTAATATATTGGCCCTATCGTCTAACGGTTAGGACATCGGCTTTTCAAGCCGGTAATCCGGGTTCGATTCCCGGTAGGGTCACAAATTTAAAAAACCTTTTTACTAGGTTTTTTAAATTTGTGACCCTAAGCACATGACCTGCGTCATGTGCGTCCGGGAATCGAAAAGCTTTTCTGTATTTGCGTAGCAAATTAGAAAAGGTATACTGTTCCTGTAAGGAAAGATTTCCCGGTTAAATATCATAGCCATTCCCGTTCAAAGCGGAGGGTTGGCAGAGAGGTTGATCGCACCGCTTTCGAAAAGCGGAATCCTCGAAAGAGGATCACAGGTTCAAATCCTGTACCCTCCGCTTTGGATAGGATTGAAAAATTTTTTTAAAACAAGAAAGTATGCGCGGTTAGCTGTCTTGGTGGATAACGCAATATAATCTCATGGGTAGTGTTTCTTTTTAAAATTTCAATTTATTTGCGCGGTTAGCTCAGTTGGTAGAGCGTCCCCTTGACGTGGGGAAGGCCAGGGGTTCGAATCCCTTATCGCGCACAAAGTAAGCGATAGAAAGCAAACTGCTTTGCTTTCGTAAGGGATTCGAAAATCTTTTCCTTGTTTTTAAAATGTAAAAGATGTACTGATCTTGTAAAGATCGAAATTCCCTTATCTCGCACAGTAACAAAACACCCCACATTCATGTGGGGTGTTTTGTTACTTATTCTTATGTATCCAAATATACGCGTCTTCGAGGGCTTTGACGG
>CAYXYC010000010.1:0-20053 GCA_964469225.1 uncultured Candidatus Saccharibacteria bacterium
GGTAGCGGAAGCTGCTCGTGGAATAATTCAATTTGAAACTGATCTCTTGTGTTCGCGTAAGCGACATAAGACAGATCTTATTGAGTCGATATTATGTGCCTCAATTGAGCACATAATGGTCCAGATGTGTACGGACCTAAAAGCACATTGACTGATGGAAAGACATCTAGAACGGAACAAAAGAAAGAATATCTTGCATTCATTTTCATATTCAAAATATACAATAAACAAAAAAATCCCTAACGGGGATTTTTTTGTTTATAAAAAGAAAAGGCGTTCCATTTGTGGAACGCCTTTTGCTTGTAAGTAATTTGCTACTTTTTTTGAAATCGCCCTACTCCTTTTTCGGTTTGGATTATGTACAAACCAGGAATCAATCCGGAAACATCAACGATACCATCAGTTGTTCCTTTTATTTCTGCGCCAGACATATTTATGATTGAATATGTTGTTGCAAAAGGAACATGGATAATATCGGTTGCGGGATTCGGGTATACGGTGATTGCTTGTGGTTTGATGGGTTCTGTGCCGGTAATAATTTTTGCTACATATATCTGAATAATAGGAGTAGAAAAATTATAATTACCCTTGTCATCATAACCGGTGCATCTTGCGTAATAGTAGCCAGTTTTTGTGATCTGAAATGTACTGTTTACGAATACCGGTGAAAGAGGCCATGGCGCACTTATTGTTTGTTGTCCTCCTCCTTCAGAAATAATGCAGTTTGAAAATTCCGAAAAAAAGATTTCAATTTTGGCTACCGAAGAGGGAACCAAAGTAAGGTGACAATAAACCCGCAAAGCGTTCGGTGATCCCGAAAATTGCCTGATTGAGTCGTTTGTTATTGTAAACGACTGAGCGTGAGATGATTCCATGAGGAACCACATCATTAAAAGAAGTATTATTTTTTTCATTGAACAATGTTTATATTTGCTGGTAGTATATCAAATAATTGACTTTTTGTCAATATGTGTTGGAAAATAAGCTCTTTTGTAGACAAAACGCAGATATTGACAAAATGGTATTGTTTATGCTATAATTCTGGGAGTTAAGAATCAAAGCGCTATATAATAATGGCGTTAAAAATATTTATGAAAAAAATAATTTCAAACACAATTTTCGGTATTTTTGGTCTCGGACTCTTTTTCGCTAATGCGAATAGTGTTTTTGCTGCTGCTCCTGTTGTAAATACAAACTCAGCAACAAATATCACTGATACATCAGCAACATTAAACGGATACTTTAATGGAAATGGTCTTCCAACTGATACAGCTTTCCAATATGGAACAGTTGCTTCTGGTGGTTCAATCAAAATATCTCCTCGCGCGTCACAGGTTTCATCGTTCGGTGAATATAGTTATACTATTACCGGTCTTTTACCTAATACAACCTACTATTTTCGTGGTGTAGCTCAAAACGCATCAGGTATTACTATTGCATCAAATATTATTAAGTTTAAAACTCTTGCGCCGACACCACTTCCTGTTGTAAGTACTAATTCTGCGTCACTTGTTACAACAACAAGTGCAACTCTCAACGGATACTTTAATGGAAATGGAACTGCGACAAGTACTTACTTTGAGTACGGCACACTTTCAAATTCTCTTATTTTGAGAACATCTTCAGTGTCACAGTCTTCACCATTTGGGTCTTTTAGTGATTCAATTGGTTCACTTGCTCCAAATACAACATATTATTTCCGTGCCGTTGCTGTTAATAGCGCTGGTGTTGTTAAGGCGTCAAATATTTTGTCTTTTTTAACAACTCAAACAATTCCAAACCCAGTATGTTCAATTGATTCATTCTCTGCGTCTGATACTGATGTATCAAGAGGAGCATCTGTAACTCTCTCATGGTCAACAACAAACTGTACAACAACTTCAATTTCTGGAGTTGGTATAGTTACGCCTGCATCAAGCGGTAGTTATACTATCGTAGTTAATGCCGATACGACATTCACACTCACTGCATCAAATCCTTTTGGTACAGTAACTCGTGATGTTTTTGTGAACACTCGTTCATCTTCATCAGGTGGTGGAGGTAGTTCAAGTGGTGGCACGACAGCACAAGCATATACATATCAGCCAACAAACATTACTTCAAACGGAGCAATTGTAAGTGGATATGTACAGACAAACGGTCAGTCAGTAACTGCATGGATTGAATTTACTTGTGGATCTGGTATTAGATATGAGTCATATTCAAGTTCTGGCACAATCAACCTTTCTCACTCATTTAGTGGTCTTCTTATGTCAAACACAACATATTGTTATCGTGTTGGATATACGACAAATTCTGGATACTCTTTCTATGGAAATTCAGTCTCATTCACAACGCTTCCTGCAGGTTCGTCTTATTCAAACGGTGGTGGTGGCACAACAACTCGTACAACAACAGTTATTAAGCCAACAGGCGAAACTGTTTCAACAGATCCATGGGGTGAATTCCCATCAAGTTTTGATTCAAATAATAATTTCTTAGGAGCATCTGCGTTCGGCGCAGGATCATTCCTTCCAGATACATTTATTGGTTGGTTGCTTCTCGTGATATTTGTTATGGCAATCGTGCTCATCGCACGAGCACTCATGACTCCAAAGCATCAGTAAGATGTCAATCAAAAAATTCCACATTTGTGGAATTTTTTGATGCATTAGTTATTTATTGATAACATTATATTAATATCGTATAATGAACTATTATAAGTTAAATTCAGAAAATTTTATGGAAGAATTTAGTATAAAAAATGAGGATAGTCCAAGAATGGTACTTCATAGATTAATAAAGGAAGAATTGATAGCCGCTAGAAGTACTGCTTATAATGCCGAAGAAAGAGAAAAGAAAGCAGGAAAAGATATTGAAGAATTTTTGGATAAACATCCAGAATTTGTAGATAAGGTAGATGAAATTCAAAATAATATTATTGAATCTCTAAAATAAAGAAACAAAAAAACACTCCAATTTCTCGGAGTGTTTTTTTGTTATGTGCTTTAGTCAGCGGGTGCTAACTCCAACACAATTGCCTATGTGAGTGCAGCCGCTGACTAAAACACACACGGCTACACAAAGAGAAGTATACATAAGGTTATCCAAGAATGCAAAAGCCCTGACCGAAGTCAGGGCTTTTGCTAGGCAATTGTTTTAAAAATTGTTGGAACCTTTACTCACAGGGATAAGTATAGCAAATAAGAACACCCTTGTCAAGGATTGTTCTTTCTGTTAGAATCAAAATCGTTTGTAGCGAGTAGTTGCTCTTCATTTAATTGTGAGGGGAGGAAAGTCCGAACACATAGTCCGACTTTGGTCGGACAAGCATAGTGGGTAATACCCATCGTTCGCAAGAATAGCGGTGCGAGCAGAGACGCCAACGCTGAGAGGCTAGGGTTCCTTCGGGAATAGTTTTATGGAAACATAAAAGTGAAACGGCTAAATCCGTATGTGTGTGCAAGATCGTATTCTTCAAGTTTACTTGAAGTCTGAATCGCTTGAGGTGTGGAGTAATTCACATCCTAGATAAATAACTACATAGAACAGAATTCGGCTTACGGCTACAAATAAATATATGAAAAACACCTTGTCCAAAGCAGGGTGTTTTTCATTTGTTTTATATAAATGAAAGTAGTAATTATCTTTTTATATTCCAAACAAAAATTTTTATATTAGATTTTTAAAAATAAAAATAATTATTTTTTTAATTTTTTATTTTATAGAAAAGATTTTTATTTTTTAAAACAAAAAAAAGTTATCCACACTTTTATTGAAAAATATATTGCGTGTATGTATGCGATGTAAGATAATGTATATGTGAGTGTGATGAAATTTTTTTACAAAATATTTTTTTAAATTTTTTGTAAGGTCGTGAAATCACACATCTTTTAAAAATAATTTTTTTTAAAATATATGGCAGCAAAAAAGAAGGCAAAGAAAGCCGCAAAGAAAAAGGTAGCAAAAAAGAAGTCATCAAAGAAGCGCGCGTAATACATTTCTTTGAGTATACAAAAGGAAATCCTCTCTCTATCGGGGATTTTCTTTTTGTGTTATAATCTGCAAACCATGGCTATATTTAAAACATTATTTGGGGATTCATCAACACGGATTACCAAAAAATACGATTCACTTGTTCGAGCAATTAACGACCGTGAATCACTTGTTGAAGTTCTCAAAGATGAGGATTTTCCCAAAAAAACACAAGAATTAAAAGACCGACTTTCTGGTGGGGAAACTTTGAATAATATTCTTCCCGACGCTTTTGCGCTTGTGCGAGAAGCGGCACGACGAACACTCGGCACACGACATTACGATGTTCAATTGATTGCCGGTATTTGTCTTTTTAATGGATCAATTTCAGAAATGCGTACTGGTGAGGGAAAGACTTTGATGGCAACATTACCGGCATATCTAAATGCTCTCACTGGTAAAGGGGTTCATATTGTGACTGTGAATGATTATCTTTCTCGTCGTGATGCTGTTTGGATGAGCCCTCTATTTTCAATTCTCGGTATGAGTGTTGGTGTTATTAATTCTCAAAATACTTCATATCTGTATGATCCATCACACAAATCTCATACGACCGATGATTCTGAAACCAATTCTTTCAAGGTTCAGTATGAATTCCTCCGCCCATGTAGTCGCAAGGAAGCATATGGTGCTGATATTACATACGGAACAAATAATGAATTTGGTTTTGATTATTTGCGTGATAATTTAGCGCAAAATATAAATGATACTGTTCAGCGTGGACATCACTTTTCTATTGTTGATGAGGTGGACTCTATTTTGATTGATGAATCACGAACTCCACTTATAATCTCCTCGCCAGCAGAGGATTCAGAAGATCTTTATTACACATTTGCTGATATATCAAAACAGCTTAAAAAGGAAGAAGATTATGCTGTAGATGAAAAACTTAAAGCAATTTCTCTAACTGACGCTGGTATTACTAAGGCCGAAACATTACTCGGTATTTCAAATATTTACACTGAAAAGGGTATTAAATATGTTCATCATCTTGAAACAGCTGTTCGCGCACGCGCTCTTTATGAAAACAATAAAGATTATGTAGTAAAAGACGGCGAGGTAATTATTGTTGATTCGTTTACTGGTCGCTTGCAACCTGGTCGCCGTTGGAGTGAAGGTTTACATCAGGCAATTGAAGCAAAAGAAGGTGTGAAGATTGAAAAGGAAACTAGGGCTGTTGCATCTATCACATTTCAAAATTACTTCCGTTTTTATGAAAAACTTGCCGGCATGACTGGTACTGCCGAAACTTCTAAAGAAGAATTTCATAAAGTTTATGGTCTTGATGTGTCTGTTATTCCAACTCATCGACCAATTAATCGTATTGATTTAACAGATCTTATTTATCAAACTGAAAAGGGTAAATTACAAGCAATTACTGATAAGATAAAAACTATTCACGAAACAGGTCAGCCGATTTTGATTGGTACTGTTTCTATTGAGAAAAACGAATTACTCTCAGCATATCTTACTGCCGCTGGTGTTCCGCATACAGTTCTTAATGCCAAAAATCACGAACGAGAAGGCGAAATTATTGCCAACGCTGGAAGAAAGGGTGCGGTTACTGTGGCGACAAATATGGCTGGTCGTGGTGTTGATATCAAATTAGGCGGTGTGCCATTTAACCAAGATAACTACGAAGAAGTTAGATCACTCGGTGGTCTTTTTGTGCTTGGTACCGAACGACATGAAGCGCGTCGTATTGATAATCAGCTCCGTGGTCGCGCTGGTCGTCAGGGTGATCCTGGCACAACGCAGTTCTATGTTTCTCTTGAAGATGACTTAATGCGCATCTTCGGTTCAGATCGTCTTAAAACAATGATGGGTCGTTTTGGTATTCCAGAGGATCAGCCAATTGAAAATCGTTTTGTTTCTAATGCTCTTGAAAGTGCTCAGGCAAAAATTGAAGGATTTCATTTTGATTCTCGTAAGCATACCCTAGAATATGACAATGTTATGAATCATCAACGAAATGTTATATACAAGAGACGAAAGACGATGCTTGCGGGTGGTTATGATGAATTAGAACAATTCTTGAATGATTTAGTTGTAGAATATCCTCATCTAGCTGATGCAATGACGCAAAAGCGTGCACAATTTGGTGACACAGCCTTTTTTGAGACCGTTCGTCGAATTGTTCTCTATGTTACTGATACTCTTTGGGTTGAGCACTTGGAAACAATGGAGTACACCAGAAGTTCTGTAAATCTCCGTGCATATGGCCAGCGAGAACCGCTTGTTGAATACAAAAAAGAAGGCCTCCGACTTTTCAAAGAAATGGAAGCACATTTTCGTGAGCAAGTAGTATCTCTTATTGGGACTATGAACATTGAAGAAGGGGCGCAGTCTGAACAAGTAGAGGAGAAGCCAGCGCTTATCTTGAATGGGGCGCAAGATGGTTCTTCGGCTACTGTATCTCGAAATGAGCCTAAGGTTGGCCGAAATGATCCTTGCACTTGCGGGTCTGGAAAGAAGTATAAGAATTGTCATGGAAAGGGAAAATAATTATTTATTAACGGTGATAGGTATAAAATTTCTTTAAATAATATTGAAAAATATAGATATTTATCATATAAAACCTTAATTTTGTCAAAAATCCTGATATATCCCTTAATTTAAGGTAAATAGGGCAATAAAATGGCCCATAATGTCAAGTATCAAAACATAAAAAACCCTTATAGTATAAGGGTTTTTTATGTTTGACGGCACCTAAAATTGTGGTATAACTATTGACTTTTATGTCCCTTTGTGATACTATACTAGCAGGTCCAAGTATGTTATCTTAATTGATTATATACAAGGGCTTTTTAGTTTACTCGCTCTATCGAGTAGCCTAAAGAAATCCCGTAGCGATGTTCGGCGAAGCACAATCGCCAATTATGTACACTAAAAAATTTAAGAAATTTATTCAATCGGTTATGGCACTTCCTATGCTCGTGATGGTGACTCCGTTTTCTGGAGTTACATCATTGCCTAATCAGATTGTTACACTTGCACAAAATACTGTAATCGACTCTCCTTTGATAACAACACAGGCAGATAAGATTCGTAAAGAACGAGCAGAAAAGATTGACGCATACTTTGAGTCAAAAGGCGCTCCACTTTCTGGATACGGAGAAAAATTCGTAGAAGAAGCGGAAAAGAATGGTCTTGATTATCGTTTACTCCCAGCTATTGCTATGCGCGAAAGTACGGGGGGAAAACAGGCTTGTAAGAAAGCAGCGAACAGTGTCTTTGGATACGGTTCATGTAAAATGAGCTTCAAATCAATCGATGATTCTATTCGTATAGTTTCTGAGAGTTTGGGTGGTAATAATCCAAACACTGATCAGCACTATGCTGGTAAGACAACAGAGCAAATTCTCCGAAAATATAATTCTGTGATTCCTAAATATCCACAACAGGTTATGAAGATCATGGATACAATCGGTGAAGATCCTACTGATATTGCGTAATCTAAGAAAACCCCTCACGACTTTAGTCGTGAGGGGTTTTCTGTGTTTATATGCGCTTTAGATTATCAATTGTAATACTACGTTCACCATTACGCTCTGTTACTTTTCCCTGAAGAGCTATTATTGTATCAACAACTAGGATGTCTTTTATCTGTTCAAAAAGTTTATTAAATACTACGGCTTCTATTGAACCAGTAAAATCAGAAAGTTTTAAGAATGCCATACGGTCTCCACGTTTTGTTGTTACAGGGCGAACATTATCAATAATTACCGCAACTGTAACTGGCATACCGATACGTATTTCAGTTTTTACTTTTTTGATTGTTGTACCAACCTTCTCTATTTTTTCACGATAATCATCAAGTGGGTGTCCGGAAATATATAGTCCTAGTAATTCTTTTTCCCAAGCTAATTGTTCTTGTGCTGTTGCTTCTTCTACTGTTATAAGAGAGAGCGTTGTTTGAATGCCACCAATTTCGCCAAAAAGTGAAACCTGGGACCCTTCACCACGAGACTCTTTATTAAAAGAAAGTAAGAGTTCCATGTTTCCAATAATTTGCGAACGATTACCTATATCGTTCATTGCTCCAGATTTTGCTAGTGCTTCAACTGACTTTTTATTTAGGTTTTTATGGTTTATTCGTTCCAAAAAATCAGCTAGTGATTTATATTTTCCACCCTTTTTCCGCTCTCCTATAATCGCATCAGCAATATCTTTTCCTAGATTTTTAATTGTATAAAGTCCGAAACGAATTACATGTTCTCCCGCTGGTTTTTTTGAGTCTCCAATAACTGTGAATCCTCCAAAACTTTCGTTGATATTTGGGGGAAGAATTTTAATTCCCATTTTTTCGCACTCATGAACGATTTCAGCAACTTTTTCAACATCACCAGATTCTGCTGTTAAGATTGCTGACATATATTCAACGGGGAAATTTGCCTTCATGTAAGCTGTTTGATAAGCGACACGACCATAACTCGCGGCGTGAGCCTTGTTAAATCCATATGCTGCAAATGGTTCAATGAGTGCCCAGAATTCCTTTGACATTTTTTCTGTCATACCATTTTTTACAAACCCATCAAGAAGTTTTGTTTTCTGGGCTTCCATTTCTGCTGGGATTTTCTTACCCATAGCCTTACGAAGTTTGTCTGCTTCAAGCCAAGAGTAACCAGCAAGTTTTATCGCAATCATCATGACATCATCCTGATATGTAATAACACCAAACGATTGATCAAGAATATCTTTGAGTCGCGGATCAAGATATTTAACCAATGTTTTGTTGTGTTTTCTTTTAATATATTCAGGGATTGACTCCATTGGACCAGGACGATAGAGTGCCACCATAGCATTAATGTCGTGGATTGTTGAAGGTTGTAGTTCTTTAAGGTAGCGAGTCATTCCAGAACCGTTTAATTGAAATAGCCCCATTGTTTCTCCTCGGGTAAGCATCTCAAATGTTTTTTTGTCTTGTAAATCTATTCGATCAAGATCAATATCGATATTATGAATTGTTTTTACTAGAGATACGGCATCAGCAAGAATTGCAAGATTCCGGATACCCAAGAAGTCAAACTTTGGTAGACCTGCGTCTTCAATAGAATACATGTCGTACTGGGTAATAATGTTACCGCCCTTTGGATCGTATTGAATAGGAGAGAACTCGTAGAGTGGTTTTGGCGCAATAACAACACCTGCGGCGTGCACAGAGATATGGCGAACACAACCTTCCATTTTCTTTGCAAGGTCAATAATTTTTTTAGTGTCCGGTTCTTTTTTGTAAGCATCAGCCAGCTCTGGAACGATTTCCATTGCGTGATCGATGGTCATTGGCATACCTTGTGACCCAAGAGGAATCATGCTTGAAATTCGATCTCCTGTGGTGTATGGATATCCGAGTGCTCTTGCAACATCACGAACAGAACCCTTTGCCATCATTGTACCGAATGTACCGATTTGAGCGACCTTATCTTCTCCATATTTTTGTTTTGCATAGGCAATAATTTCATCTCGGCGGTTATCGGCATAGTCCATATCAATATCAGGAAGTGATGGACGTTCAGGATTTAGGAATCGCTCAAAGGGAAGTTTGTATTCAATGGGATCAACATTTGTAATACCGAGAAGGTAGGTTGTGAGAGAGCCCGCAACTGAACCTCGGATATTTGTGAGGATGCCATTCTCACGAGCATAGCGGAGTAAGTCACCCACAACAAGGAAATACGCAGGGTATCCTTTTTGTTTTATAATACCAAGTTCGTATTCAAGACGATCAAGATATATTTTAGTTTGTTCAAGTTCACGAAAAGCAAATCCCGCAAACGATCTCTCGCGTAGCATTTCATCTGCAGTTTTTCCTTCCTCAATTGGATAATCAGGAAAGTAGGCACGTCCTAGTTCAAGGTCGTATGATTCACAGAGATCAGCAACTATTTTTGTATTACTAACGGCTTCAGGTACATCAGCAAAATATTTCAGAGCAGTTTTTTCATCGATCAGAGAAAAGTCATCTTCAGAAAATTCAAACTTGGCTGAATCTTTTCCTTCTGCTCCAGTGTTTACCTGAAGAAGCGTGTGGTGTGCTTCGTGGTCGTCGTGACATGGGTAATGTGAATCTTGGGTAGCTACAGTAGGTATATTAAATTTTTTTCCTAGTTCAATAATACCCATTCGAAGTTCTTTGTCATTCGGTACATTTGGGTGACAATGGACTTCAAGAAAATAGTTTTCTTTTCCAAAAATATCTTGGTATTCAGCAATTAATGCCTCGGCTTTTTCTATATTATTACCAACAACTGCTCGTGAGAGCTCGCTTGCAGGACATCCGGAAAGACAAATAATTCCTTCGCTGTATGCACGTAAGATTTCTTTATCCATGCGAGGTTTGTAGTAATATCCTTCGAGATTGGCAATTGTAACAAGACGCATAAGGTTTTTGTAACCCTGCATATTCTTGGCAAGAAGTGTTAAGTGGTATCTTTTATTATCAACTCCTGGTTCCTTATCTTTTCTTCCTCGTTCTGCTATGTATGCTTCAACACCAATGATTGGTTTGATTCCTGCCTTGGTACATTCTTTATAGAATTCAATTGCTCCATACATATTGCCGTGGTCAGTAACGGCGATTGCCGGCATATCATGTTCTTTTGCAATGCGGACTATGTCATCAATCTTTGAAAGACCGTCTAATAACGAGTAATGCGAATGTGTATGTAAATGTATAAAATTCGAACTCATTGGAGGATTATATCAACCAAATCATTTTATTGACAAATAAAATATAAATTATATAATAAGATTATTATTTGTCCCCAAAATATATGGATATAATCATAAACGAGTATGGTACATGTGTCCGGGCAAGCGGAGAAAGAATCATTCTTTCCCATCCAAAATTTAGTGAGAAAAAAGAGTACCCCATTAGGCGTATTAAACAAATTATTATCGCGCGACCTGGTTCTATTACAACCGCCGCGGTTGAACTTGCTGTTATGCACGGAGTTGACATTGTCTATGTCGGGGGCTTTGATAAGCCATTTGGTCGTATTTTCTCTAGTGAGCCGAAGGGTTTAGCAAGTTTACGGCGAGCTCAATTAGAGGTATCAACTTCACCGCAATCGTTTCAAGTTGCCAAGAATCTTATACGAGGTAAAAGTGCAAATCAAATCCTACTTTTGCGCTATCTTGGCTATAAATACAAAAAAGATTTTTCCTCCGAGCTTCTTCAAATGGAAACAATTATTTCTATGATTGATATGCTGCCAGATGACCCAAAGAGTAGAAATCAGCTCATGGGAATTGAGGGGTCTATTTCTAGTTCTTATTTTTTTGCTCTACGGAAACTATTTCGATTTTCTGGTCGAGACAGACAGAAGGGAGATAAATTTAATAATGTAGTTAATTATTCATATGGCTTTCTTTATAATGAAATAGAGCGATTATGCCTCTATGTGGGACTTGATCCATATTTCGGGCTTTGTCACACCGAACGTTCAGGTAAGCCAGCCTTGGTTTGTGATTTGGTTGAAGAATTCCGAGTACCCGTAGTAGACTCTGTTATTTTTCCGCTTTTTATTGAAAAGAAGATGGGAAAGCGGGATTTATTTGAATCAAATGGCAAAGGAAAATACAAATTATCAAAAAAGGGGATAGATCTTATTACGCTTACTATAAACAAGCGTTGGAATGAAAAAGTTCTCTGGAAGGGAAAATCTTATACTCTCAAACAAGTAATGGAGAATCAAGTTAGATCTTTGGCGAGGTATTTCCAAGGGAAAGAGAAGACTATGGTGCCATTTGATTCTAAGCAACTCTTTACTCTTAAATCTAGAAATGAATAATATAACTTTTGTAACGGTAATTGGCTGGGAAACACGCAATCATCACCACCGGGCCACCGCTATTTCTTTGTGTAAGAATTATGGACTCAAGCCCATACTAAAAAATCTCTATATCGGTTCATTGTATGATAAAGAACGAAATCTAATACAGGGTGTACTTGCTAAGGTTTTTACCACGAAAACTGAAAAGTTTTTTATAGGGATTATGTGCCAATCATGTGCTACTTGGCTCGATTCATCTTCCCAGAAAAAAGTGAGAAAATTCCCATCATTTGAAATGGTCGAATTCTCCAACACCCCTACTTTTGACAGTAAGCCCAAAAAAGTCATATAAGACAGAGAGTTGCATGCCTATGTCGCAAAAAGGATATTGTGCAACACATTATAGTGGCGTTGTATTTTTATATCAGAGTGGATAATTGGAGATTCACGAAGAATAACTAACTCCGTTCCAGAAACAATTTTATAATTCTGAATCGTCCCACTATCAATAGCGGGGCGTATTATTTCATCTGCTAAGCGATAGTAAAACTCATTAACAACTTTAGCAGAGTTGTCTCGGAATTCGAGATCAGCTAATTCTTGAGCTTTAACGATGAGTTTAAAATCAGAAAAGTATTTCTCTAATTCATCAAGTCGCTTCTTCCGAGCTTCTGATGTGCTATTCTTATCCCCTGACATTTTTATAATGCGGGTGGAAGGTTGTCATTAAAATTTCTCGCTGCTGCAACTGTTGCAAGGTATGCAGCTTCATCAGCAATGGGATCTTGTGCAAGCACAACAGTCATTGCATCTTTATCTGTATTATGTAAAATTCCTTGAAAATTTTCTGAGGCGACTTGAATCCCAATGTATGCAATATCGACAATAATAGGATTGTGATCCGAAGAGTCCATAAATTTACCTTCTCCTTCTTGAGGCTGGTTAATTTCTGTGTGCAATAGGATTTTTTTAACTTCGTGCAATGTCATAGCTTTACGATTTATTAGCGCAAATTTTCAGTAAAAGGGGGACAAATCTAATGGATGCACTTGCAAGTTCCAACATTTTTTAGCAAAAAAATTAAGGGTACTTTGGAAAATGCAAACATTTGTTTAAAAATTTTGTTACTGATAGTCATTGTATTAGCCATTTATTCACATTTTTAGACAACCCTGTTTCTGCCCATTAAAGGGCTTAAATATCATCAAGAGCTTGACAAGATACAGCTTTCGGGATAGATTTATGTTAAAGTAATGTACTATGTCTTTTTTTGGTGACTCTTGGAAATGATTTCTCTTGGTGATTTCGTTTTCAGTAGTCACCAAAAAAAAAGACAATGGAAACACTTACATTAAACATTAATGGTATAGCAAATCTCAACGAGATTCGTGAAGCTATCGAAAACCGTAAGCCACTTACTCAAGGTCAACAGTTGTTCCTTTTAAAATTCTTAACGGGTCTTCCATTACCATCAAAATTTCTTTTAGATAAAACAGGAACAGACATCGCTTTTAGAATTCAACTTTTTGATATTGATGAAATGCAACCCTGTATGTCGGAGTGGATTGAAATCTACAAAAACATGCCAGGTAAGCCGCAAGCAAAATTAATTGAACATCCTTCATCGATATTGAATGAAAATGTAGTTGTTCAAGTTCTTTTTTTTCCATCCCTCAAGTACAAACAGGAGAACAGAATGATTGAATTGCATCTCAAGGCCGATAGTACAGCTTGCTTTCATATAACAACGCTGAAAGATGCGGAATCGTATCCAGAGTTATATAGTTTTATTGGAAGCTGGCGAGATGCATATCTTGTACTTGTAAAGGTGATGATGCGCGGATGGCCACAAGTTGAATTTCCAAAAGAGCTTAGCCCGTTTCTTCCTACAAAGGGTTAAGATTACAGATCTTACACCATTGCTTTTAAAGCAGTGGTGTTTTGATATTCAGACCATAATTCAAAGATAAGATGTCAGTATGCAAGACAGCATGTCCCTCTGGGGACAGTTCCTGTCTTCCCCGTTCAGGCCATGTGATCTTGTGAGGAGACCCCGACCCCTAATAGTTATTTCTTGGTATCCGAAATATACTCCCAAAAGGATCTAAGAATTACAGCGACTATTTTTTTACTAAGGCTGTCCGTTTCATTTCCAAAAAGCCACAGCAAAAAGTATGAAAGAAGAATACAAAACAGGGGAAAAATTATAGCAATAATAAAAATTTTCACTCGCCTGGGAAGGAGTTTTGCAACAGCTTTCATGATGGATTCCTTTTTCTTGTCTTTCTGCATTGACCTAATTAGTTTCCTAATTTTCTTATAGTATTTATTTTTTGACATCTTATTCCATTTTGTAATACCTTATACCACACATTGAGTTTTGGCACCACTGGGGCGCTGAAGTGTAAGCAGTGAATAACTAAAGAGGTTTGAAAACTGAATTGGTTGTTAGGCCAATTGTTTTCCAACATGGTATGTAAACGGATATGCCTAGGGTTGAAAGCCCCCTTAAGAAATCAGGAGTTTTGGTTTTCTTGCGAATTCTCCCGACATTGTGGTAAAATTTACCCAGAATCCAATGGGGTTCAAATCATTAAGATTCAGGTAAATAAAAATTTACCTAGGGGTTTCGACCGAGAGGCGAAACCCCTTTTTATATACGAAGTGAGCGACTTTCCGCATAAAAGTCTGTTTCCGGTCTCTGTCCCATTTTGTACCATAGTTTTCTTGCTCTGTCAATTATTAAAACAGAGAGTACATTGGAAATGAAATTTGACCTGGGTGATTGCTTATATGAAGGAAGAACAGAGTAAGTTGATTTGCGAGAAGAAAAATATGCCCCTGTTCCATTAAATAACTTAATGAAAACATTCACCTTTTTGCAAGGCGGTGATTGGCATATTATGTGAAGCAACTAACTATCATACCTTGATACTAAGGTAATGCTTTAAAATGGGAAATCAAAGAAACAAAGAGGAAATTTGTGTGCAACTATTTCCCGCCTTTTGTGAATCTGAAAAACTCCTCAACCGACACTTCCATGGCTTCGGCAATTTTCTTTAGGGTTAAGGCAGTCGGGTTGGTATTGCCAACCTCAATTCTCTTGTAATTGGAACGATCAAAATCACACCGATAGCTTACCTCAATCTGGGTAAGTTTCTTCTCCTTCCGTATTTTGGCTATCTGTACACCAAGTTTTTTAAGGTATTCAATATCCTTCATTCATTTTCTTGATTTGAGTGAATAAAGGTGAATAATGGATAAAACTTTTTTGTTGTCATATATGACCCATTTTTGTATATTTGAATCTTAATTTTTAAAGATATATGAAACACATTTGCATCTTTCTCTTTGCACTTCTCCTTTGGGTAAGACCGGGTGTTGCATGCCTATGTCGCAAAAAGGATATTGTGCAACTTAATAAATGTTAAATGTAGAGCTGGTCTTAATAATTAGGCCCTCTATGTTTATCTAAAAGGTATTGAGCGGAGAACTACTTCTTGTATAATTGTAAAAAGTTTGTATTTTTGGTACAAATTAACTGTGGCTGTTAGTGAGCCATTAAGAATCTTACGAGCTTTCAGTCTGCAAACTGGAGGCTCGTTTTATTTAAAAACCATCAATCTCTCCTATTTCGTAAATTTATGTTGTGTAAAAAATAGCCAACAAAAAATTGTTGGCTATTTATAGAAGTGTAGAAAGTATCAATACTCCATAATTAAAATCTCAAGCGGAATATTAAGGGCATTGTGAAGCTTCCTGATCATTGTGAGATTTAATTTTCTGTGCTGGTTAAAAATATCGGCCACACGGCTTTTGTAACCGAGAATAATGGTTAAATCTTTGTTTGTTAGCCCTTGTTGCTCCATTCGGTACCGGATAGCCTCAAGCGGTGTTGGTGTTTTGATAACAAAATTCCGATCTTCGTAATCTTTAATTAAGAGCGCCAATACATCTGATTCATCACTTTCTTTTGTTCCTACCTTTGCCTGGAAAATTTCTCCAAAACGATCCAGTGCAACTTGATAGTCCTCATTGGTTTTAAGAATTTTTAATTCCATTTTTAATTTCATCTTACTATAAATATGCATAATTCGCAAATTGAATTTCTGTTCTATGATTATATAGATTTACAGTTTTCCTGGTGTTAGGAAAATAATTTGTTGATTACTATTTCGTAAATTTATGTTGTGCAATAACATAAACCAAGGTGTATAATAAATACATTATGAATATCAAAAAAATTGTTTTTATTAAGTTGCGTTTCGTGATGTCTTTTATTTTCCTTTGGGCTTTTTTTGATAAGCTCTTTGGGCTCGGTTTCGCTACAACAAGCGAGAAAGCTTGGATCAATGGAGGTTCTCCTACGACTGGATTTTTGTCTGGTGCAGTAAGGGGCCCTTTTGTTGAACTATTCCATAGTTTGGCGGGTATTGCTATGGTCGATTGGTTATTTATGGCTGGTTTATTGTTTATCGGCGTAACTCTTTTGTTCAAGAAATATGTATTTTGGGGATCATTAGCAGGGGTAATAATGATGTGCCTAATGTGGCTTGCTCTGCTTTTCCCTGAAAACAATCCTATTATAGATGACCATATTGTGTACGCACTTATTTTTGCAATTTTTGCAATACAAAGCAAAAGAGGTGAGCTTGTTTAATCTAAAAATTATTAAAAAACAACACAGACGCTTGGGTCTGTGTTGTTTTTTAATATATGAATAAACTTTAGTTTTTTTAAACAATACATACTAGTACTATCCTTGTAACATTGTCTTTTATGTTGCTACAATGAACACCGTGAATATAAATAATATTATCGGAATAGATGAAGTTGGGCGTGGGCCAATTGCTGGGCCGGTGGCAGTGTGTGCATTTAAGTGCCAATATGATTTTTTTGAAAATATTGAAAAACCTGCACCACTTCGTGATTCAAAGAAATTAACTGAAAATCAGAGGGAAAAATGGTTTACATATCTTTCTCAGTGCAAAAAAGAAGGGAAGTGCGATTTTGTAATTTCATATGTTTCGGCAAATACGATTGATAAGTTTGGTATCGTAAAAGCAATTACAAAAGCGCTCGAGACATCTCTTTTAAAAGTATCAACAGATACAAATACATCAGTTTATTTAGATGGTGGATTAAAAGCCCCAGCAGTCTTTATCAATCAAGAAACAATTATAAAAGGGGATGAACTTCATCCCGTGATTTCCTGTGCATCTATTGTTGCAAAAGTTTCTCGTGATCGTGTTATGAGAATCCAGGCAAAGGAATACCCCTTGTATGGATTTGATACCCATGTTGGATACGGAACAAAAGCACATTACAAAGCCATAGAACAGAATGGACTTACTCCACTTCACAGGAGAAGCTTCCTTAAGGGTTACAAAGAGGAATAGGCGAGATAACTTGCAATGATACCAGCTGTTTCTCCGCGGAGAATATTTTGTCCAAGTGAGGCAACTAAGCATCCATTCTTTTGCGCATCATCTATTTCTTCGTCGGTAAAACCACCTTCGGGCCCTACAAAAATCGCCATTGATTGTGCGTCAAACTTTTTAATTTTTTCACCTTTTGCGTCAAAAATAATTTGTGTCTGATATTGTTTGCTGTCTATAAGTGCCACATCCAATTTCATTGGTTCTGTAATTTCTGGCACATCTATTCGTCCAGATAGTTCTGATGCTTCGGTCGCGATTTTCACTAATCGTTCATGTTTTAGTCCTGTTTTTACTGTTCTTTCTGTGATTATAGACACAATTTTTGTAATACCAATTTCCGATGCTTTTTGAACAACGAGTTCAAAATTTTCATTTTTTAATATGGCCATATACAGTATTACCTTTTTATTTGTGTTGCTGTTGTATTGATGTGTATCAATTACAGTAAGTTTTATATTTTCTCCGGTAAGTTCTTTGATTTGCGCGCGAGTTTCGCCTACATTTTTGTTTGCAAGAATTATTCCCTCGCCTTGTTTCAATTTGAGAACATTTTTTATTTGATGAATTATCTCATGATCGGTAATGATAATATTATCGTCTTCAATTTTATAAGAGGTGATAAAACGATGAATTTTTTTCATATTTATTTTGTCGCTTCTTCAATTCGTTCAAGTGCAACAATAAATGCAGTACGACGTAGATCAGTTTTTAATTCTTGTGCGCGAGTATAGATAGTATTTGTTTCTTCATCCATAATTTTCTTAAGTTTTGCAAATACATCTGCTTCGCTCCAATGCTCACCCTTCCTGTTTTGTTCCCATTCAAATGTTGAAACTGTTACTCCACCAGCGTTTGCGAGAATATCCGGTACAACTGCTATACCGCGCGCATAGAGAATATCATCTGCCTCTGGTGTTGTTGGGCCATTTGCGAGTTCAAGAACAAGTTTTGCTTTGATGTTTTGGGCATTTGCTTCAGTGATCTGATTTTCAAGCGCTGCGGGTATTAGAATATCGCATTCTAGTTCAAGTAGTTCGGCATTTGTGATAGTACGAGATCCTGGAAAGCCAACAATTGAACCGTTTGATTTTTTGTATTCATTGAGTGCGATTATATCAAGACCATTTTCGTTTACGATTGCACCCTTTGAATCAGATGTTGCAATAATTTTGTGTCCGTGTTTAGCAAGTATCTCTGCGGCGTTCCCTCCAACATTTCCGAATCCTTGAATGACAATAGTACATGAATCGGGGAGTGAGAGTTGTTTTCTAAGCACATCAAATACATAAAATCCGCCAAGTCCAGTTGCGGGACCCCTGCCTTCTGATCCACCAACGGCAATTGGTTTGCCTGTTATAACTGCGTTTGTCGTATCTCCAGTAATTTTTGCATATTCATCTACCATCCATGACATGATTTCTGGTGTTGTATTTACATCTGGCGCAGGAACATCTGTATCAGGTCCAATAACTGGCGCCATTCCGCGAATCCATCCACGAGAAAGTTTTTCTAATTCTGTTTTTGAAAGTTGTTTCGGATCAACAGTGATTCCACCTTTTCCTCCACCCATCGGGATATTTGCAACAGCGCATTTGAGAGCCATCCAGAAGGCGAGAGCTTTCACTTCATTTATATCAGTATCTTGGTGATATCGAATACCACCTTTGTATGGACCACGAGCATTGTTGTATTGTACGCGATATCCCTCGAATATTTTAAGAGACCCATTGTCCATTGTTACTGGAATAGCAATACGGATTTCACGGTTTGGTTGGGCTAGGCGAGAAAGAAATTCAGGATTAAATTGTTTAACTTTTGTGGCTCTATCAAGTTGAGAGAGAGCGTTTTCAAATGGATTTTTCATGTTGGTTTTAATAATGAAATATAATACTAAACAGTATACTCCTTTTATTGCGAAGGGTAAAAAGCCTTTATTTATAATGGTTTATAGCCACCACAAGCACTTGACAAACTAGGTATTATTATGATATAATACGAGTATGAAAAATAAAACATTTCATTCAGTTATAAGTGCGAGTGTTGCATTGTTTGGGTTGTTTGCTTCACAGGTTGCCTTGGCGTATGTGCCTGGAGTCTGGGATGTAGATGCTCCTCGTGTGATGAATTCAAGTTCTCCTTTTGTGGAAATTTCATCACCAGCAACACCAACGACAACAAATCAGTCACAAACAACTAATACTCAATCAGCTACAAAACAAACACAGACAACATCTTCAACTTCACAGGCATCTGTAAAGAAAACGACATCAGTCGCAAAGAAGACAACAACATCTGCGGTTGCGAAAAAGACAGCTGATACAGCGAGTGTTGATAAAAATGCGTTGACTGCAAGTGCGGGCAAAAGTTCACAGAATTTTATGCCTGACACTATTATTGAATGGTTGCTCGTTATTTTCCTGATTGCAATTATCGTAATTCTTTCTAGAAAATTTACAAAGAAGCCAGCAAGTCAAACTCTTGCTCACGCGCACTAAAAATTATAAGTAATAAAAAGTCCCCCGCTTCGGCGGGGGATTTTTATATGAATAATAAATGTGATGAATGGTTAAAAGAATAACCCAGCAAGCCACCACCAAAATAAACCAACAAGTAATGTTAAGCCGATAAAAAAACCAGCTGAAGCAACTCGTGCCCATTTATTAGGGCTTGGCAAATAACACATAACTTTAATATTTAGTATTTTTTGACATTCTATGCTTTTTATGGGGAAAGTCAATATGGTGTTTCTTTACTTTTTTAACAAGCAGGGACTAACAAGCAAGGACAGTCCTTACTTGTTACAGTAATTTTATTTTTCTCCAA
>CAYXYC010000011.1:0-19593 GCA_964469225.1 uncultured Candidatus Saccharibacteria bacterium
TGAAAGCATCTAAGAACGAAGCCAGCTTCAAGATGAGGAATCGTTTGAGAAACCTGAGAGATGATCAGGTTGATAGGCGCTAGGTGTACGCGCAGTAATGCGTTTAGCCAAGGCGTACTAATCGTTCGATTCCTATTAGGAAATTTGGAAATCACATTTTTATTGTATCTCCCAAAAGGAGGCGTCCCACAGCATTCAGTTTTCAGGTATCATACCTGTTCCGCTATGGCGGGAAAAATTGAATAGCAATGTTGAATATTTTGTTCTGGTGATTTGGTAATGGTGTCACACCCGATTACATTCCGAACTCGGAAGTTAAGCCCATCTACGCCGATGATACTCTTTAGGGGAAAGTAGGTTGTCGCCAGAACAAAGTGTTTAACTAAAATAAAAACTACTCCATTAAAAATGGAGTAGTTTTTATTTTTGCCATACTATCGTCTGGCGGGAACCATAAGAATTGTAAGTAGGTTTACACGGATAATTTTCTGCTGAAAATTTCCGCGACCCCGCCTCAGCTCGTCAGCTTCCGGCCTTGCAGTCGGGTCACAAATCTTTTTCTTGTGAAAAAGTTCGCGACCCCGACTCGCGCCGTCGCGCTCCGTCTGTATTGTCGGGTCCCATCCCAACAATACCCCACCCCGACTTCACACCAGAACAAAGTGTTTAACTAAATAAAAATACCCATAGGAATATGGGTATTTTTTGTTTGATTGACTCTGTGACACGAAAGGAATATAATGTAAAGAGATATTAATATAATCTTTAGTTACAATCATTTTATGAACGAAGAAGAAATCAAAGCAATTAGTGCTAAAATTGCTGATAATACAGCAACGAACGAGGAGGTCGCAAAATTTTTAGAAGCAGTTAATTTGGTTCTCTCAAATCTTAAAAAAGATATTGATGGAATCACTGAATAATATATGTCAATGGAAAATATGTTTGCGCCAAAAGCACCAAGTCAAAATAATGAAAATATTCCTTCCCCGGAACTTGTTAATCAAAGTGAAAACATTGTTGCTCAAGCAACAGATATTGAAAATTCACTCAATGAAACTCCTGAGGGAGAAGTAAAAAATAATAAAGGAGCAAAAATATCTACTTTTGTTACTGCTCTTACTGCAGGTGGTTTACTAGGAGCATATAATTTATCTGAATCATTTCAAGCAACTTTGAATAATAAAATTCAAGCATTGCAAAATATTGATTGGGAATCTAGTGAGGTTATAAAAAACGCTAGTTTGACTGCTGGAGCACTTGCTGTTACAGGTCTTGCTGTGATGATCATGAAAATGAAACGCGCTTACGAAAAACAACAAAATGGTTTAGTAAGTTAATATTTTCTATCACAAAATACCGCTCCACATTGGGGCGGTATTTTGCTATGATACATATATATGTCATGGGCATCTCGTCGACAAGCCACATATTTCTCTATCGTCCTCTTTATTTGCGGATTAATTATTTTTGCAATTCTGTATCCTATTATTTCAGCCAAACCAACATGTGTTGATGGAAAAATAAATGGTGATGAAGTTGGTGTTGATTGTGGTGGGTCATGTATGCGCTTGTGTGACTCACAGGTTTCCGAACCAGTTATTTTGTGGAGTAGGGCATTTCCGGTGACTGGCTCAGTCTATAACCTCACAGCGTTTATTGAAAATCAAAATCGCACTGCTGCTGTTGAAAAAATTTCATACGAATTTCGTGTCTATGATACAAACAACCGACTTATCGGCAGGCGAGAGGGTACAACATTCGTGCCACCCAATCAGCAGTTTGCTATTTTTGAACCAAGATTTGATGCGGGTCAAAGTGTTGTCCGTAGCGTTTCATTTTCGTTTGTTGGAACACATATGTGGATGAAGAAAAATCCAACAGTCCAAACTCTACCAATTCGTGCGAGTTCGGTTCTCTTTGGTGACGACGCTGGTTCTCCGACAATGACCGCTCAACTCACAAATGATTCAATATATGACATACCAGCATTCGATGTTGTGGTAATTCTATATGACAAAGATCATAATGCTGTTTCGGTATCACAAACACATAAAGAAAAACTTCCGAGTAATGTGACGACATCACTTTTCTTTTCGTGGCCTAATCCTTTTGTTTCTGAACCTGTGACTTGGGATATTTTCCCAATGATTAATCCGTTTTCAGTTTCATTCTAAAATATGAAATCTCGTCTCTTACAGATTGATTGGCTTTTGATTCTATTCCTCGTGCCGGTGCTTGGTGCCGGTTTGGTAACAATGAAATCTTTTACCGAAGAGACGCCTTACTTCTCACATCAATTAATGTGGATTGCTGTTTCATTTGGAGTTCTTTTTTTTCTTTCTTATCTTGATTTTAGATTTTTAAAACGCACCGATATCCTTGTTATTCTCTACGCAATTTTCTGTGGATTGCTTTTACTTTTGTTTATTATCGGTCATACATCAAACGGCGCGCAAAGTTGGTTTTCATTCGGCTGGTTTTCGTTTCAGCCATCTGATTTGATGAAGCTCGTTCTTATTCTCATGCTTGCGAAATATTTTTCAAGACGGCATGTTGAGATTGATAATTTTAAACACATTTTTATTACTGGACTCTATACGCTCGTGCCATTCCTCCTTGTTCTTTTTCAGCCTGACTTCGGATCAGCAATGATTATTTTCTTTATTTGGTTCGGTATGACGCTTGTTTCTGGTCTTTCACGAAAACATCTTTTGATTGTTGTTGGTGGAGCAGTTGCAACATTTGTCTTTTTTTGGTTTTTCTTGTTTCAGCCATACCAGAAAGCGCGTATTATGACATTTATTAATCCACTCTCGCATTTACAAGGAGCAGGGTACAATGTCTATCAATCAACAATTGCCGTTGGAAGTGGACAGGTTCTTGGAAAGGGTGTTGGTTTTGGGACACAATCAAGACTCAAATTTTTGCCTGAATATGAGACCGATTTTATTTTTGCGGCATTTGCTGAAGAGTGGGGATTTATTGGGGTGACACTTCTTTTTATTTTGCTCGGACTTATTATGTGGCGAATCTTACGAAGTGCATTGCTTGGTGCAACAAATTTTGAAATGCTCTATGGTATAGGACTTACAATTTATTTTATGAGTCATTTCATTATTAATATCGGAATGAATATTGGGGTTATGCCAGTGACGGGTATCACACTTCCATTTATGAGTTATGGTGGTTCGCATTTGTTGACGGAATTTATTGGAATCGGTATTCTGCTTGGGATGAATCATTATAGGCGGGTGGCACATAGAGATGATATGAGAAATGAGTTTTTAGGAATATAAATTTTTGGAATTTTTAATTTTATAATTTTAAAATAATTACTAAATTTTTAAACATTGAATCATTAAAGCATTATTTAAAAATTAAACATTTAAAATTAGAAATTATTTTTTATTATATGCAAACAAAAATAATTGACGGTAAAAAAATCAGAGACGAACTACTAGAGGAGATAAAAGCCGAGGTTGAGAAACTTCCGTTTGTTCCTGTGTTTTGCGATATTCTTGTGGGGAATGACCCTGTGTCAGCATCCTATGTACGGATAAAAGCAAAAACAGCTGAATCTGTCGGCATAAAATTTCGCTCGGCAGAATTTCCAGCATCGGTTACAACAGATGAGATTGTTGCTGAGATAGAAGCATTAAATCGTGTGCCTCATATGTGCGGAATTATCGTTCAATTACCGCTTCCGAAGCATATTGATACAAGTGCGGTTTTAGATGCGATTGACCCATCTGTTGATGTTGATTGTTTGAGTCAAACTTTGCAAAGAAATTTTTATAATGATGAATCACAATTTGTATTTCCGACAGCTCGCGCATGTATGAAAATTCTTGAAAATACTGTCCCTAATTTTGTAAATAAAAAAATTGTCGTTGTGGGGCAGGGTATGATTGTTGGAAAACCTACTACTCATCTTTTGCGTACTCGTGGTTGTGAAGTTGAGACAATTACAACTACGACCGAACAACCTAAAATAATTTTGAAAAATGCAGAGGTAATAATCTCAGCAACAGGTAATCCGAAATATCTGACATCTGATATGATACAAGAGGGAACAGTTATTGTTGATGCCGGAACATCAGAAGAAAACGGCGGAATTGTCGGTGATGTTGATCAATCTGTTATTGGTGTCGCAGGTGCAGTCACACCATCACCAGGTGGTGTTGGTCCTGTTACTGTCGCAATGCTATTATCAAATGTGCTCTTGTGTGCTCAATCTAAACGGGATGAATCCCGTTAGAAACCGCGATCGCAATCAAAAAATGGAAATGAAAAATTCGACAAATATATTACTTATAAATAACTTAAGCAATAGCGTCTTTTTGATCGCGACCTGCTTCTAAACGGGATGAATAACGAAATTTTCTTTTCAATTTTTTCTCTCGCACATAGATCAGCAATTCTTGACTGGCTGATTGTTTTTTGTGCTGAGGGTTTTGGGTATTTGATGATTCTCTTTGCGATATTATTTTTGTATGCGCACCATGATGATTTTTCTGTTTTGGCGCCATTGCGTAATTTCACACGCAGGGCGCGCGAAATTACGCTAGTGTTATCTTCTGGTGTTGTTGCATATATTGTTGCTTCCTCCATAAAATATATTTACACGACACCACGACCGTTTTTAGTTTTCCATAATATTACTCCACTTTTTTATCACGGTGGAATGGACTCATTTCCTTCTGGGCATGCGACATTTTTTACGGCGCTTGCAGTGTCTCTTTTCCTTATTCATAGACGAATTGGAATTTGGTATTTGATTGTTGCAATCATTGTCTCATTTGGCCGTATTGCAAGTGGGGTTCATTTTCCTATTGATATTCTTGGGGGTGTTATTTTAGGTGCTGGTATTGCCCTTATTTTGCAATATTTTCTTCGTATTATCACGAAACAAATCTCTAATTCGTAAACTTGCTATTTTTAACTAAACCTTATAAAATAAGGCAATTATCGTCACACAGGATGCGCTTGATGCCGTTCTGTCATTAAAGATTATTTATGATAAAAACACGAATCACAGCACTCTGTATTGTGCTTCTCGGAATAGGAATTGGTTTTTTTGTTTACAAATCAGAAATTGCACATCGTACGCTTCCAAAAGGTGAAGCGGTTACTGGCGTTGCAAAATATCCATTCAAGCTCGGTCTTGATTTATCAGGTGGTACACATCTAGTCTATCGTGCTGACATAAGTGCTGTTCCACAAAACGAAGTACGGGACTCAATGAACGCTCTTCGTGATGTTATTGAACGACGCGTGAATGCATTTGGAGTTGCTGAACCTGTTATTGCTGTCCAAGACGGAGGATTTTCAAATGCCGGCGAAGAACGCCTAATTGTTGATTTGCCAGGTGTTACTGATGTTTCAAAGGCTGTCGCAATGATTGGACAAACACCATCACTTGATTTCCGAACAGAAAATAATGACAAGAATAAAGTTCAAGAGGCAACTGTTGGTCCAGATGGCACTATCCAACTTGATCTCTCTTCAAAATTTACAAAAACAGAATTAACTGGTCGTTTCCTTGATAAGGCGACACTTGAATTTAATCCCACAACAGGGGAACCAACAGTGGCGCTTCAATTTGATACTGAGGGTTCAAAACTTTTCGAAAAAATCACTCGTGAAAATGTTGGAAAAACTGTCGCAATCTTTCTCGATGGTCAACCTATTTCAACACCTACTGTGAACGAAGCAATCACTGGTGGCAAAGCACAGATTTCTGGAAACTTCACTCCAAATGAAGCAAAACTTCTTGTTGGTCGCCTAAATTCTGGTGCGCTTCCTGTGCCGATTGAACTTATCTCTACACAAACAATCGGTCCATCACTTGGTGAGACAGCGACACATGCTGGTGTCAAAGCGGCATTGATTGGATTTCTCGCAATCGCACTCTTTCTTATAGTTTGGTATCGATTACCTGGGGTTATCGCTGTTGTGGCGCTTTCGCTTTACACTGTTACTATTCTTGCACTCTTCAAATGGATTCCAGTAACACTCACCGCTGCTGGTATTGCTGGATTTATAATTTCAATTGGTATTGCTGTTGATGCGAATGTTCTTATTTTTGAACGCATAAAAGAAGAACTACGAGGCGGTCGCACTATTGCTGAAGCAATCACAAATGGCTTCGGACGAGCATGGCTTTCTATTCGTGATTCAAACTCATCAAGTATGATTACTGCCGTGATTCTGTTCTGGTTCGGTACACCACTTATCCAAGGGTTTGCTCTGACCTTCTTGATTGGTGTTATTGTATCTATGGTCTCTGCAATTTCTGTAAGTCGATTATTCCTTATTGCTCTTAATATCACAAAAACGACAAAGGTAACACAGTTTCTATTTGGGTCGGGATTTAGTAATGCCAAACACACAGGCAAGTCATAAAGTCGAAAATTAACACTTTTAACTTTATAACTTTTAACTTTATAACTCTATTATGTTTATCGTAAAATACAGAAAAATATTTGTTACCATATCAGTCGTTCTTGTCGCTTTCTCGCTGGGTGCAATCGGATACTTTGGCCTAAACCTCGGTATTGATTTCCGTGGGGGATCACTTGCTGAAGTTGAGTACACAACAAATTTTCCATCACAAGAAGTTGTTCAAGCGAAACTTGCTCCACTTAATATCGGTGAAGTCCTTATTCAACAGATTGGTACAAATGGATACAGTTTGAAAATGCGCGCACTTTCGGAAGCAGAGCGCCAATCGGTAGTTTCTTCACTCGGCAAAGATGCAACAGAAAAAAGCTTCACATCTATTGGTCCGTCAGTCGGAGCTGAGCTTGTGCGAAAATCAATCCTCTCATTTATTCTTGTTGCGCTCGGTATCATTTTCTTTATTGCATTTTCATTCCGAAAAGTTTCAAAACCAGTATCATCATGGAAATATGGTTTGATTGCAGTAACGACACTCATCCATGATATTTTGATTCCAGTCGGCGCGTTTGCGATATTGAGTCATTTCTATGGCACAGAAGTTGATACACTTTTTGTTGTCGCTATTCTCACGATTCTCGGTCTTTCTGTTTCTGATACTATTGTGGTTTTCGACCGTATTCGCGAGAATATTCGCGTTGGTCATTTTGCAACTTTTGAAGAAACAGTAGGGAAGAGTTTGGAGCAAGTTTATACTCGTTCTATTGCTACATCATTTACTGTTATCGTGGTGCTTCTCGCTCTCGTATTCTTTGGTCCAGAAAGCACAAAGGTATTTGCAATGATGCTAACTGCCGGAATGTTCTTTGGAACATATTCGAGTATATTCCTCGCATCACCGTTACTTGTACTTATTGAGAAATCTCAAAAAGGTAATAAATAAAACGCTAAAAGTATTATCAAAATCACCCCTCGTTTTTCGGGGGTGTTTTTGATAGAATAGGGGTATGTCTAATCATCATAATCACGATACTCATAGTCATAATTTTATTAACAAACACACAGCACCAGCGATTCTTATTCTCATTGTCGGATGTTTTCTCGCTGGATATTTTATTGGTAGTCATTCATCATTCAAGATGAAGCGATACAGTAATCCATCATATAGGTATAACAACACAATGATGTCTGATTATCAGTTTCGCCCTTATTAATTATTTTTTCTAAATTTTATGTATATCATTCTTGGAATTCTTGGAGCATTCGTGCTTTATTTTATCGTTAAATATAACAGTTTTATTTCACTCAAAACTCGCGCCGAGGAAGCGTGGGCAGATATTGAGGTTCAACTTAAACGCCGTTATGATTTGATTCCAAATCTTGTAAACACAGTGAAGGGTTATGCTACTCATGAATCAACTGCATTTGAGAAAGTGACTGAAGCTCGGGCGAAAGCAATGTCCGCGCACTCTATGGGCGAACACGCTGTTTCAGAAAAAGCACTCGGCGGGGCAATCACTGGAATCTTCGGTATTGCAGAGGCGTACCCAGAATTAAAAGCAAATACGAATTTTATTGAACTTCAGCGCGAGCTTTCAGACACAGAGAACAAGATCCAAGCATCACGCCGATTCTACAATACTAATGTGCGTGACCTAAACGAGAATATCCAAATGTTTCCGGGTAATATTATTGCGGGAATGTTCAAGTTTGCAAAGAAGGAATTCTTTGATATCGATGATAATGGGCCAGAGTCGAAACCGGTGGAGGTGAAATTTTAGGGATAACATAAGTAGTATTTACTGATGGCAACCCTTTATACCCAACAATCAAAGAATGTAACAAAAACGTGGCTTCTGATGAGCATGTTTTTCATCATTGTTATTTCTCTCGGTTTTGTTTTTGCGCGAATGTATAACAATCCGAGTATCTTGTATTTCTTTGTTATTTTTTCTATTACGATGAATATTGTTGGATATTGGTATTCAGACAAGATTGCATTATCAATCGCGGGTGCTCACCCTGCAACGCGTGAGAAATATTTTGACCTCTATACAACCGTTGAGAATTTAGCAATTACCGCAGGGCTTCCACTCCCACGGATATATGTCATCGAAGACCCAGCACCAAATGCATTTGCAACTGGTCGTGATAAAAATCACGCTGTGGTGGCAGTGACAACAGGGTTGTTGAGTATGATGTCAAAGACAGAACTTGAAGGTGTGATTGCGCACGAGCTTTCTCATATTGGTAATCGCGATATGCTCGTGTCTACTGTGGCGGTGGTTCTAGTCGGATTTATTTCAATCATTTCTGATATGCTTATTCGTTCTACTTTATTTGGAGGACATCGCGATGATGACAACCGAGGCGGAGGAGCGCTTATGATTGTAGGAATTATTTTATCAATTCTCGCACCGATTCTTGCAACGCTTATCCAACTCGCAATCTCGCGCAAGCGCGAATATCTGGCTGATGCGTCAGGGGCTCTTCTCACTCGGTATCCCGAAGGTTTGGCATCTGCGCTCGAAAAGATAGGTGCATACAATCGTCCAATGATGCACAAATCAACTGCAATCGCACATCTCTATATCGCTAATCCGTTCGGCTCAAATAGTGTCGGACGCAAAATCGGACAGCTTTTCTCAACTCACCCTGCTGTTGAGGAACGAGTAAAAATTTTACGAAGTATGTAATTATTATTCATACCCAATGACCTTTCACGAAACAATTAAATCCTCGTCAACATCAGAGTTTGAATCATTTCTTTCGGATATTCATACGCTGAAAGCAAATGAAATAAAAGAGGGGATCGCGCATCTTGAAACAATGTCCGTAGATGAATTAACTTTTGATGATATGGATATATATGATAAATTAAAAAATCATATTCTTTCTATTGGTGAGTTTGAGGTTTATAGACAGTCTGCACAAAATAGCGGTAACAAAAGTAGAATTGATTTTGCTGGGTATATTGGGAATATGCTTACCGCATCTCATCTGAAAGAACAATTTGCGAAAAAGGATATTAATTTGTAAGATAGTAGTCAGGTGCTCTTTTAAGTTTTGAGTGGAATATAATTAATATTTCCACATCACCATAAATCCTGCCATATGGCAGGATTTATGGTATCAGAGAGGAGGGTTCGCATAGTGGTCTAGTGCGCACGCTTGGAAAGCGTGTAAGGTGTCAAAACCTTCAAGGGTTCAAATCCCTTACCCTCCGCAACTAGTGCTTTGCACTAGGAGGATGGATTTGAAAGTCGGAGGCAGGTATGCCGAGACGGGGTCGCGAGATTTTTCAGCAGAAAAATACTTGTGACCAAATCCCTTAACCTCCGCATTACAATTACGATATAAAATGTTAAAATTATTTATATAAATAATTTATAAAATATGACAACAATAATTTTAATTGGAATTCTAGGCGCGATAATAAGCGCAGTCATCGGTTCTATTTGGTACAATCCAGATTTAACACCTATGGGTAAGTGGCATATGCAATATCTTGGTTTTGATAAGCTCTCAAAAGAAGAACAGGATGCTATGAAAAAATCAGCAATGCCTAATATGTGGAAAATCTATACTCTTCAATGCGCACTTTCTTTTGTGACTTCGTTTTTTATTGGTTTTGTTACAAGTTTTAGCGTGCAAAATGGTGCGCCAGCAAGCTCGATATTTTATTATGTTCCTATGATATGGTTTTGTTTTACTGTGCCAATGATTGGGCAAAGTATTCTTTGGGGAACATCGGGTGGAAGTCTTGGGTGGAAAAGATTTTTTTCTGAAAGTTTTTCTAATTTAATTACATTTTTGGTGATTGCTTATATTGCCACACTTTTCTTTTAGATTTATAAGTGTTTGTAAAAATAGGGAATTATGCTTATAAAATATAAGGATAATTTCCTTGTGGTACAATAAATAAATGTCTCACATGGTAAAGAATAAGAAAAAAGTCCTAATTTTGGGCGGAGGGTTTGGCGGATTGTATGCTTACAAAGGTTTATACAAGTATTTTAAGCATGATGATATAGATATTACAATTGTTAACCGGACAAATTATTTTCTCTTCACACCACTTCTGCATGAAGTCGCGACTGGTAGTGTTGCTCATCATCAGGTGGTTGAATCGCTTCGCCAAATTATTTATAAAAATAGAGATATTCTTCATGTTGCGGATGTGATTTCAGTTGATTGTAATAGACACATTGTAAAGACAAGTATTACCGATCTACCATACGATATTCTTATTCTGGCGCTTGGCGCAACAACAAACTTTTTTAATGCAAAAGGTGCGGAAGAAAATTGTCTCGTGTTGAAAGATTTGCACGATGCAATCAAGATTCGCACAATGCTTATTGAATCATTTGAAAAAGCATCAGAAATAAGAAACGAAAACGAACGACGAAAAGAATTATCTTTTGCAATTATTGGTGGTGGGGCAACTGGTGTTGAACTTGTCTCAGAAACAGCAGATCTTTTTCTTGATACATTTTTGAAATATTACAAAGAACGAATAAATCATTCTGATATATCGCTTCATTTAATTAATGCGGGGCCTGACGTGCTTGGTCCATTTCATCCACGATTAAGAAAGAAGGCGCTTCGCGTTCTTAGACGAAGTGGTATTAATGTTAGACTCAATACTACTGTTAAGGAAGTTCGTGAGGATGGGCTTGTGCTTGGGAATGATGAATTCCTTCCAGTACGACACAAAGTTTGGACTGCTGGGGTAAAACCGAACATTCCAACATTTACACATCCGATTACGCAAGATCAAGGCGGGAGAATGATTGTAAATCAATTTCTGCAAATTCCTGATTGTCCTAATGTGTTTGTTCTTGGTGATATGGCAAGCATAAAAGGTGTTGATGGTAAGCCATTACCAATGCTTGCTCAAGTAGCAGTCAAACAAGGTTTTCACACAGGTCTGAATATCAAAAGACTTTTGACGAATAAACCGCTGGCACCGTTTTCATACAAATCAAAGGGTGAATTAGCGTCAGTAGGGCAATGGCATGCTGTTGCAAATATTGGTGGAATTAAATTTTCTGGGGCTATTGCGTGGTTCCTCTGGAGAACAATTTATTTGTTCAAATTCTTGTCAAAATCAAAGCAAGTAAAAATTGCGGTTGATTGGACTATGAATATATTTTATCCGCGTGATATTACAAAGGCGTAGTTATGAATCAAGGCGAAGCGTGGGAAAGGGAATATCGTAATCCAAAACTCGTAACCAAAAATGAAGGCCCGCAAGCAGACACGCTTCGCTTTTTAAAATTTCTCAAAAAGGAAGAAAAATATCCTGTTGTCGGGCGGACGATTCTTGATCTTGGGTGTGGGACAGGACGCAATGCGAATTACCTAGCAGAGGAGGGGAACAGTGTGATTGGAATTGAGATTTCAAAGACAGCGCTCGCGCTTGCCAAAGCGCGAGCGCAAGAACTCGGCGTTACGGTCGATTATCGTCTTGGTGATATTGGCGTGCCGTATGATATATCAGATAACTCTATTGATATCGTTCTTGATGTGACATCTTCAAATTCACTGAATGAAAAAGGCCGAGAAGTATATCTTCGTGAGGTAAGCAGGGTTTTAAAAATTGGCGGATATTTTTTTGTCCGTGCGCTTGCAAAAGATGGCAATAAAAATGTTAAGAATTTACTTAAACAAAGTCCGGGGAAAGAATATGATACATATATAATGAACGATATTGGGCTTGCTGAGCGCGTATTTAGTAAAGAAGATTTTATTAAAATGTATGGTGAGTATTTCAATATAATTTCTCTCACAAAAAAAGAAAGTTATATGACATTTAATGGGCGAATATACAAACGCCATTATTGGCTTGCATATATGCAAAAGGAGAAAGCAACAGAATAAATCCCATTGCTTTTTGATTTAAATAGAGCATAATATCTACATGGAAAATATGGCAAAAGAACAATCACCACAATCTTTGTTCAACAAAATGAAAGAAGAAGGATGGGAAGAGCAGGGAAATTTTGGTGATGATATTATAATGGTTCGAGGGGATGAGAGGGTGTTGTTTAATGAAAAGAATGATGCAGTTTCTCATTCATATTTTGCTCCTGGTAAAAGTCCAAATGGAGAAATGGAAACGGGAGGAGAAAATAAACAATAAATTAAAACAAAACCTGCCCAAACGGGCAGTTTTTGTTTTAATTGACTTTTGTGTTCAAAAATGTTATAATACCGGCAAATAAATAAATATTATGACAGATGTAAGGTTTCTCGAAGATTTGAAAGCAAGATGGTTTATTGATAGCTTTGAGTGCTATGAAAAACACCATATTTTAACAACACTAAATTTTCTGATTGAAAAAAATCCTTCACAGGAGATGGCATGGGGAGCCATTAAGAAATTTTTGGAAGCCCCAATCCTAATTGATTCTGATGAAGACAATGAAGAGGCCAACAAAACCGGTTATGTAAACAAAGAAAACCGAAACCGAATCAAAAATTTGTTGTATGCGGAAGATCAAAATCTTTTTGATGCTTACCAAACAAATAAGATGCGGAAAAATTTCATTCTTCCTGTGTTATCTCTTCTTTCAAAAGTTATAAAAGATGACAAATTAAAAAAGCGTTATGATGAGTTAGTTTTTCAGTTTTCAGGTGTTCATGGTCAAATATCACCAAGAGCATATGAATATGAAATGACTAATTCCCGCAAGCGTGGATTCGTTATCTGCCTTATTTCTCTTGTTGAAAAAGTTGTTGAGGATTCTGTTGCTGTTTCAGTCAGTCATTGATTAAAGTTATTTTCAAAAAAACCGCTCCTAAAATGGGCGGTTTTTTGTATGTTTTTTCTTCCCCCTTATTCGGGTATAATAGGGTATTATGAACACCACTCTCTTTACTGATAGTTACGGAAAATTAAATAAAGCCCAGAGGGAAGCGGTTGATACTACCGAAGGTCCGGTTATGGTAGTTGCGGGTCCGGGAACAGGCAAGACGCAGGTGCTTGCTCTTCGAATTGCAAATATTTTACAGAAAACTGATGCGGGGGCGGAAAGTGTACTTTGTCTAACATTTACGAATTCAGGCGTTCGCGCAATGCGCGAACGCCTGGAACGCTACATTGGCAATGATGCCAACCGCGTATCTATTTCAACATTCCACAGTTTTGCGATTGGACTTATTGAAAAGCACTACGACCTCCTTGATTTTGCTCATCCGCCCGAACTTCTTTCTGATGAAGAAGCAATTGTGCTCGTTGACTCTATTTTGGAAAACAATGAATGGGAACATATTCGTCCGAGAGCAAATCCGACAATGTATTTTAATGATCTCAAGCACCTTATTTCTCTTTTGAAGCGCGAGAGAATTTCTGCCGAAGAATTTTTGGCAGAAGTAAAAAAAGAAATCAATACTCTTGAAAGTGACCCTGATAATATTTCAAGTCGTGGAGAAACAAAAGGTTCGCTCAAAAAAGAAATTGAGAAAAAAATTGAATCATTAAAGCGCACAGAGGAGGTTGTGGTATTTTACAAACTATACGAGAAAGAAAAACGCGCACAGAATGTTATGGACTACGATGATGCGCTTGAATACGCCGTCCTGCTTGCTGAACAATACGAAGATGTTCGGGCGGATATTCGAGAAAATTATCTTTATATACTTGTTGATGAACATCAGGATTCAAGCGGGGTTCAGAATAGTTTTCTGAAAGCGGTTTGGGGTGATGTTGAAAAACCAAACATCTTTGTAGTGGGCGATGATCGTCAACTGATCTACGCTTTCTCAGGTGCGTCGCTCTCATATTTTGAAGAATTTGCAAATTGTTTTGGTAAGGCAAAATGTATCACACTCTCCGACAACTATCGTTCAACTGAGGCAATTCTTTCTCTGGCGGATGATCTTTTGCAAAGTACGATGGCAAGTGGAACGCTTGTTAGTCATACAAAAGGAAATGAGAAAAGTATTCGCGCAGAATATTCCTATCCGCGAGATGAAGTTATTGGCGCTGGTCTTTATTTCAAAAGGCAAATACAAAATGGAGTTGACCCATCTCAGTGCGCGCTTCTCGTTCCACGCAATTATCATGTACGAGAAGCGATTGATATTTTCTCTTCGCTTGGACTACCGGTATCGTCAGGGAACAATGTCTCACTTTTTAGTGCTAGAGAGACAATGATGCTTCGTCGAGTACTCGGTATTATTGCCGATCCATTTGATTCGCGATTGATTACTGAATCAGTGCTTGACCAGACAAGTGGTATTCCAGTTCTTCTAGGGCACACATTTTTACATGCGATGAAGCGAACAGATATAACACTTGCTGACCTCGTGTCTGCTGGCAATAGTGAGGGATTATTTGCCGATACGAATCCTGTTTCGCTCTGGGGGGTAAAATTGTCAAAATGGGTTGATTCGCTTTCGAGCGAGAGTGTGCCTTTGATTGTCGCAACGATTGGAAATGAATTACTTGTTGATACATCATCGGATACAGATGAATTGCTTGCACGAGTTGAAATCGTGCGCAGTTTTATTCATCTTGCAATGCTCTATACAGAGCGAAATCGCACACCGAGCGTCAAAGGGTTTCTTGAATATTTAAATCGAATGGAATTATATGGGGCTCATATTGTTCGAGCAACTTTTGGCAAAGATTCTGGCGTGCGTGTTATGACACTTCATAAATCAAAAGGACTTGAGTATGAGCGAGTGTGGATTGCACACATGAACGAAGAAGTTATGATGTCTGAGAAGAAAACTGGTTTCGCATTGCCCGAGAAAATAAAAGAACATATTCGTGCGCGTGATGTTGAGATGGCAAAACGAGAACTTTATGTGGCTATTACTCGTGCCAAAAAACAGTGCATTATTTCCTATGCAAATGAAGGGTATACAGGTAACGAGCTTTCTTTGGCGGAAATAATCAGAGAATTACCAGATACTCATTTTGTTATTCGTTCGCAAGAAGAAACAGAAAAAGAAATTATTGATGAGGATATAAAATTATTTACAAAGTTTGCAAAAAAAGAAAAAGAATATGACGATGTTGTTGATTTAGTTAAACAACACTATTCTGATACAAAAGTGTCAGTGACATTGCTTAATAACTTTTTTGAATGCCCACGAAAATGGTATTTTAGGAATTTTTTACAATTACCAGAAGTGAAAGGTGTTTCGCTTTCGCTCGGAAGCGCGGTGCATAGTGTTATTGAATATATTTTGAAATCACCGACTATGCCGAGTGAGAAAATTATTGATACTGAAATTGCTGGCGCTCTTATGCGTGAAGGAGTTTCAGATGAAAAAGAATTAAAGAGATTGTCTCGTGATGCAATGCGCGCTGTCGGTGGATGGGTGAAAAAATATTATCCACACCTTGCGAAAGACAGAATTTCTGAACGCTCATTATCATTCAAGGATGAATCATTTCCTCATTTATTGATGTATGGAAAAATCGATTTGACTGAACGATTTCCTGACAGAAGTGTTATGGTAACGGATTTTAAAACTGGTTTGTCTAAAACGAGCGGAGTGATTGAAAAGCGTGATGATGAAGGACGGCTTTCTTCTTATATGCGTCAGCTTGCGATGTATTCATATCTTGTTGCTGGCTCAGAAAAAGGAACGCGAGTAGCGCAATCACGACTACTTTTTCTTGAAGCAGATGTAAAAGATAAAAATGCACTTTATGAGACATCTATTACTGATGAAGAAATTGATCTCTTGAAAAGAGATATATCCGACTACGACCGACTATTATCATCGGGTGAATGGGTGACTCGTGAATGTCATGCAAAAATATTTGGAGGTGGAAATACAGAATGTGAATATTGCGCGCGGGCGACTACTCTTGGCATTGAAAATAAGGGCTAAAATTGCTATACTCGCTCTATGACAGACGACCAGAAAGGCACAATTCACCCACTAACACTCCTTGCTGATGAAGCATATTCTGTGTTTTCTTCGCTTGGGTTTGAGATAACAAATGCACCAGAACTCGAAACAGAGTGGTACAACTTTGATGCGCTCAATGTGCCAAAGAATCATCCTGCCCGCGATATGCAGGATACATTTTATATAAAACAAGCATCAGGAAAATCTTTTTTATCAGGTCCTCGGACTAACTCACCAGACCATGATAAAAAAGATTTTCCTGATGCATCTCTCGTGCTTCGCACTCATGCGACAAATACAACCGCGCGAGTGCTCGAGCGAGTTGCCAAAGAAGGATTAAAAGAATTTGCCTCTATTTCAATCGGCAAAGTATTCCGCAATGAAGCAACGGACGCTACACACGAAATGCAATTCTTTCAGATTGATGGATGTATGCTAGGAGAAAATATTTCACTTGCAAACATGAAAGCAGTATTGATTGAATTTTACAAAAAAGTTCTCGGAGAAAATGTGGAAATTGAATTCCGTCCGAGCTTCTTTCCATTTACCGAGCCGTCAGTTGAAGTGCACGCCAAGTTTAACCTGCCTACCGGACAGGCAGGTGGCAAGTGGCTCGAAATGATGGGCGGGGGAATGATTCATCCGAATGTACTTCGTAATGCCGGACTTGATCCAGAAAAAGTACAAGGATTTGCATTCGGTGGAGGACTTGATCGTATTGCGATGATTAAGTGGAATATTCCTGATGTGCGACTTTTTTATCAGGGAGATTTACGATTGAATCAGTTTTAAATACAGTTAGTAGTAAGTAGATAGTAGTTAGTAGTAAGTAAGTTATAAATTTGAAAGTAGAGATGAAAAAAGATACAACAAAAAAAATTGGTGACTATAAATTAAAAGTAAAACGAGCAGTCAAAGGTTCAGGGCTTGGGTTATTTGCAGAAGAAGATATTCCCAAAGGCGCATACATTATTGAATACTTCGGTCGTGATGTCCCAGAGAAAGAACAATATACGAGCAATAGTTTATATTTATTTGAAATAACAAAGAAGCGAACGATAGACGGAACTATTCGTGAGAACACGGCGCGGTATATTAATCACTCGTGCCGACCAAATTGCGAAGCAGAAATTAAGAAAGGTAGAGTTCTTATCTTTGCAAAACGAAATATTAAAAAAGGAGAAGAACTCGCATATGATTATGGCAAAGAATTTTTTAATGAACATTTGAAATCAAAATGTAAATGCCTCAAATGCAGTAAGTAGAAAGTAGTTAGTAGTAAGTAGAAAATATAAATACATAATGCAAACACAAGGATATAAAGATTTAATAGTATGGCAGAAAGCGATTGATCTTGTTGTTGCTGTTTATGAACTAACTAATCAACTACCAAAAACAGAAATATATGGTATTAGTTCACAGATGCAACGATCGGCGGTTTCAATTCCATCAAACATAGCCGAGGGAAGTAGACAAAAGAGTCAGAATGAAACAAATCATTTTCTATCTATTGCTTTTGGCTCAGGCGCTGAACTAGAAACGCAAATTGAAATTACTAAAAAATTACTGTTCGGAAAAGATCTTGATTATAGTAAAATTGATTTATTGCTTGATGAAGTTATGAAAATGTTGAATAAAATGATTTCCCACTACTAACTACTTACTACTATCTACTAACTTTATTTTTATGAAAATTTCCTACAATTGGTTAAAATGGTATATACCAAACATTCCTGAACCGGAAAAACTCCGTGATGTTTTTACATACCATCTTACTGAAGTTGAGGGTACTGAATCATTACCAGATGGTGATACTATTTTTGATTTAAACATTTTGCCGAATCGCGCGCATGATTTACTTTCGCATAGTGGTGTCGCACGCGAACTTTCGGGACAGCTTGGTATTTCATTTACTGATCCAACAAAAACATACGAAGATATTATGGCAAAGAGAACTATTTCTCCAACTACGCTTAAGGTTGAGATAGAGACATCTGGGTGTCGAAGATATAGTGCGCGAATTATTCGTAATATAAAAGTTGGCCCATCACCAGAGTGGGTGGTAAAACATTTGGAATCTATCGGGCAGAGGAGTATTAACAATATTGTTGATGCGACAAATCTTGTCATGTATAACTGTGGCCAACCAGCGCATGCGTTTGACCTCCATAAGCTATCAAGTGATAAAGTTGAAAGTTATAAAGTTTTGATAAAGAACGCACATGAAGGGGAGGAATTCCCAGTTGTAGGGAGGGATGGAATTATAGTGAAGCTCAAAGAAAGCGATATTGTCATTAGTGACGGCAAGAAGTCGCTCGGACTTGGGGGTGTAAAAGGTGGTAGAGATTCAGGGATTAGTGATACAACAACTGATATTGTTCTTGAAGTAGCGAATTTTGACCCGATAGTAGTTCGTAAAACTGCTCGTAGATTAGGACTTCTTTCTGATTCAGCAAAGAGATTTGAGAATGACTTATCCCCAGAACTATGTGACTTTGGTATGCTCGAACTCTCGGCATTGATTGCTGAAATGTGTCCAGATGCAGTGTTTGAAGAAGTGATAGATGTGTACCCGACGCGTGATGAATGGCAAAGGAAGAAAAAGATTACATTTTCTTCATCGCATATTTCAAATAAAATAGGAATCTCTATATCGTCAGATGATATAGAAAATATTTTTAAAAATTATAATTTTTCATATTTACGAACGGGGGATCAATTTGAACTAACTGTTCCTTCTCTTCGTCTCGACCTTGTTTCATTAGAAGATGTGGCAGAAGAAATTGGTCGCATTTATGGTTACGACAAAGTTATTCCTGTGTTACCAAAACTTTCATTTGTTCCACAGAGAAATGAAGTGCATGAAAAAGTATCTGTCATTCGTACGCAGTTAATTGGCGATGGGTATAGTGAAGTTATGACATACTCATTCACAAACAAAGGTGATGTTGAAATACTCGCGTCTGCAAGTGATAAAAACTTTTTACGAAATAATTTATCAGATGGAATAAAGAAGGCATACGAGATGAATAAATTAAACGCACCACTTCTCGGCGTAAACGAAATTAAAATTTTTGAAATTGGAAATGTGTTTGTGAACGGAAAAGAAGAATTACGCGTGTGCATCGCAAACAAAAAAGAAATCAAAGAATCTGGTATTGATGAATTCTTGAACTCTTCATCAGATAATTTTTCAGGTCCTCGGGCTAACTCACCAGACCATGAAAAATTATCTGATGAAGCTGTTTATTTAAAGGATAAAAAATCTACTAACTACTTACCACTTACTACTAACTTTCATGTGTGGAGTCCTTA
>CAYXYC010000012.1:0-16565 GCA_964469225.1 uncultured Candidatus Saccharibacteria bacterium
GATCAGAATTTAATTCAATCTTTTACAAAAGCAAACCTGCGTATTTTCGTTGGTTATCCGGACCCCGAACAGTTTGATTATTATGAATTTCTGGCCGATGAACTGACAAAAAAGTACGGCTACGATGTTGAACTTCGAAAATTTGAACTTGCAAAAAAAGCAACAAGTGCGTAGTTAAACAGATTAAAGTGCCTAGAATCCCCCCATAATCCGGGGGATTTTTTTATGATATAATTTCCACATTAGCAGTAATTGAAAAAAAATTATGGAAATTGTAATTTTGGGGCGCGTTATGTTTGGTGTTTATTTTCTTATTTCAAGTTTCGGACATTTTAAAAATCTCAAAGGTTTAACTGGTTATGCATCAAGTAAAAAAATCCCAATGCCTCACATAGCAGTTCTTTTGACTGGCGTGATGCTTCTTGTTGGTGGAGCAGGAATTTTATTTAATGTACTTGTTCCGCAGTCTGCTGTTCTCCTAGTTGTGTTCTTGGTGCCAACATCATTTATCATGCATGCGTTTTGGAAAGATACTGATCCAATGACTAAAATGAGTAATGAAATTAATTTCATGAAAAATATGGCGCTTGTTGGTGCGCTTTTGATGATGCTTTAAAAATAGAGGCACAAAAAATCTCCCGAATAGATCGGGAGATTTTTTGTGCTATAATCGCCCTATGTCAAACGATATCGGAACACTCTATATTGTTGCAACTCCTATCGGTAATCTCGAGGATATAACTTTTCGGGCTATTCGTATTTTGGGTGAAGTTGATGTTATTCTCTGTGAAGATACACGCACAACTGGTAAATTATTATCCAAATACAATATTCACACAAAAACTATGAGCTATCATGCTCATAGCACGGCAAAAAAAGAATCAGTTATTATTCGAATGCTCGAGGAAGGAAAAAATCTCGCCCTTGTTTCTGATGCTGGTACACCTTGTATTTCTGATCCCGGAGTACTACTCGTAGCGAATGTTCGTGAGGTCTTTGGGGATGATGCTCGTGTCGTGCCTATTCCTGGGGCAAGTGCCCTTGTGAGCGCATTATCAGCGAGCGGTATTTCATCCGCTGAATTCATTTTCTTGGGTTTTTTACCTCATAAAAAGGGTAGAAAGACAATCTTCCAAGAAATCGCCCTCATAGAGCGACCAGTAGTGTTTTATGAATCAACACATCGAATCCTAAAGACACTCGCATCGCTTGATGAATACGCACCGCTCCATCGTGTAATGATTGCCCGTGAATTAACAAAACAATTTGAACAATTTAAAGAGGGAAGCGCAAAAGAGTTACTGGAATATTTCACGAATAATCCCGAAAAACAAAAAGGAGAATTTGTTGTTATTGTCGCACCTCGCTAAATAAGGTATAATTAAGTTATGCGTAAAGAACGAACATTGCTTTTTCTTGGAATTTGGGTGGCACTGTTGCCATTACTCGGTTTTCCAAATAGTTGGAGAACATTCTTTTTCTTAATAACTGGATGTGCGCTTATCTTTCTCTCGTATCTTTTTTATAAACAGGTTCGCGCTCGAAAGCCAGAGGCGGAAAATCGTATGCAACCATTTGTCGACAGTGTTATTCGTGATGAGCAAACTCTTTAACTTCTCATTATGAATTTATCATTTTCTAAAACAACGAAAGTCACACTCTTGTGTCTTACAAGTTTAGCGTGTGGCGTTTTTTTGTATACACAAATACCTTCTTTGTATAGCAGTATAGAATATACAAACCAAGAACTTTTAGGCGCTGTTGGGAATGTTTCTAATGTTGCGCTTCCAGAATCACAACAAGCGTCAGTCATACCAGGAATTGCTGGTACAAACGATAAAGTGATTACAGTACCGTCTGTGACACACATTACTACTCCAGAATCTGTGAAAGCGATTTATATTTCAAGTTGGGTTGCTGGTTCAATAAAATACCGCACACCACTAATTAAACTTATTGATGAAACAGAAATCAACGCTGTTGTTATTGATGTTAAAGATTCAACAGGGCGAGTTAGTTTTCCTGTTTCAGATCCAACACTCGCAAGTTTTGGAAGCGTTGAGCGACGCATAGGTGATATTGATGCACTTGTGAAAGAATTACACGACAAAAATGTTTACATTATCGGACGCGTGACTGTTTTTCAGGATCCATATTTAACAAAGAAAAAACCAGAATGGGCAATAAAAAGAAAATCTGACGCTGGTGTATGGAAAGACCGCAAGGGATTATCATTCCTTGATCCAACCAAAAAAGAAGTTTGGGATTATGTTTTGTCTGTTGCTCACGAAGCCTATAATCGTGGTTTTGATGAAATTAATTTTGACTACATCAGATACCCATCAGATGGCAATATGAAAGATATTGATTATAATCTCGTCGCGGGTAAAACGCGCGCTGACAATATAGAGGCCTTTTTTACTTATGTCGCTTCATCAATGAAAAAAGATAAAAATATTCCGATTTCTGCAGACTTGTTTGGCTTCTCAACGGAACTAAATGATGATATGGGTATCGGACAGGTGTGGGAGAGAGCGCTTGCGCATTTTGACTTTATCGCGCCGATGATATATCCATCTCACTATCCAAATGGTCACGCAGGGTACAAAAATCCTGCCGCTCATCCATATGAAGTCATTACCCGCGCGCTCAAGGGCGCAGTAGGGAAAACAAAAGCCGTAAACGCTCCCATTACCAAAATCAGGCCATGGTTGCAGGATTTTGACCTTGGAGCTGTGTATTCAAAAGAATTAGTCAGGGCTCAAATTCAAGCAACATATGATACTGGACTTAATTCATGGATGCTCTGGGACCCAGGTAACAAATATACCCAAAGTGCACTCCTTCTTGAAAAGAAACCATAATTTTGTAATAATAACCGAATGAAATATCATCTTCGAACAAGTCTCTCCGTCCTCATCTCTCTCATTGTAATTGGCGGAGTTTTTAGTGTTGGAGTCTATGTTGGCGTCTCGCGTCGTCCAGCCATTGAAAAGGTAACGACTGTTGCTCACAAAGAACCTCAAGTTGAAACAAAGGCAGACTTTAACACATTCTGGAAAGTTTGGAATATTCTCAACGAGAAATCACTTTATTCAAATAAGGTTTCCGATCAGGATCGTGTCTGGGGTGCAGCATCGGGACTCGCTTCATCTCTTGGCGATCCATATACAGTATTTTTCCCACCAAGTGAAAACAAAATTTTCAACGATGAAATTCGTGGTTCATTCGGCGGTATTGGAGCGGAGATAGGTATGAAGGACAAAATTTTAACAATTGTTTCTCCGATTCGTGATACTCCAGCATGGAAGGCGGGAATTAAGGCCGGAGATAAAATTTTAAAAATTGATAAAACTTCAACGAATGATATGACAACTGATAAGGCTATTAGTCTTATTCGTGGGCCTAAGGGTACAACTGTTACGCTAGTCGTACTTCGCCCAGGTGAACGAATCACTCGTGAATTCAAAATTACTCGTGGTGAAATTGAAATCCCAACCATTGATACACAGTTACGACCAGATGGTATTTTTGTGATTAAGTTTTATAGTTTCTCTGAAAATTCAGCGCAGTCATTTAGAAACGCTCTTGCTGATTTTGCTGATTCTGGTGCACACAAAATGATTATTGATCTTCGGGGTAATCCTGGCGGTTATCTTGATTCCGCAGTTGATATTGCTTCATGGTTTATTGATCAAGGTAAAGTTATTGTTACAGAAGACTTTGGTGGTAACAAAAAATCAATCGCATATCGTAGTCACGGACCGAGGTTGTTTACCGACGCATTACAGCTTATTGTTCTTGTTGATAGTGGTTCTGCATCAGCATCAGAAATATTGGCAGGAGCCCTCAAAGAATATGGTGTCGCAATGCTTGTGGGCGAAAAGACATTCGGCAAAGGTTCTGTTCAAGAACTCGTACCTGTTACTGATACGACCTCACTTAAAGTGACTGTCGCTAACTGGCTCACGCCAAAAGGTGTTTCTATAACATCATCACAGGGAATTGAGCCAGATGTAAAAGTTGTTATGACCGCCGACAATATTGAAAAGGAAGTAGATCCACAAATGGACAAAGCGATTGAATTATTGAAAGCGCGTTCATAATATCAAATAAAATATGAAAGTTATTTTACTTACCGACATTCCAAAAGTTGGAAAAAAACACGATATAAAAGAGTTCAAAGAAGGGTATGCGCAAAATGTTCTTCTTGCGAAAGGTCTTGCTGAGCTTGCAACACCCCAGGCGCTCGGTCGTCTCGAGGACATGAAGGCGAAACAAAAGCGTATGACCGATAACGAAAATACACTTTTTCAGGAATCCTTAAATACCTTAAAAACGCATGATTTGATAATTACTGCCCGAGCAAATGAAAAAGGGCATCTCTTCAAGACTATTACAGTGTCTGATGTTGTCTCATTGATAAAGAATTTATCAGGACTTGTGTTTGATGAATCTATTATTTCAATTCCTCATATAAAGGCGCTCGGTGATTATGAGATCGAGATTAAAAAGGGGACAATAGAAGGGAAGTATACGCTTCATGTTTTGGCACAATAAAACCCGCCACTCTGGCGGGTTTTATTGTGCTTTCTATATTACATGAACAACTTTTTTCACAACTGTCTTTCCGTCAAAGTTTATCTTGCGCTTAGTGCCAAATTTTACTGTGCCAGCCTTTGTTGCAAAGAGGGTATGATCTTTACCAGTTCCAACATTTGTTCCTGGGAGGATTTTTGTACCACGCTGGCGGATAATGATTGATCCGGCATTTGCTTTTTCCCCAGCATAAAGTTTAGTACCTAAATACTGTGGATTTGAATCTGTTAAGTTTTTGGCCGAACCGCCGGCTTTTCTATGTGCCATATCGTGTTACTTTCGCTAGGTTATAGCGTTTTAATCATTTATAATTAAGTACACATGAGTATACCTAATATCTTTAATAAAATCAAGGGCTTGGGTGCTATTGACAGAATGACTATTTTGTATGTTGTTATAGTTATTGGGGTAGGGGTAGGTTCATTTGGTTTAGGAAGGCTTTCGGTTATAAATACCACTAAATTGACAGAAGATAAGGTTTCCATAGTTAGTGGACCATTATCAAGCAAGAGCAGTCAGTCACGAGTTACTACTTCGAACAATACTCCTTCCTCTTCTCTCGGATTTGTTGCTTCAAAAAATGGTAAAATATACTACACACCATCATGCGCTGGTGCAAAAAGAATCAAAGAAGAGAATAAGGTTTGGTTCACAAGTACTGAAGAAGCAAAGAATGCTGGGTATAGTCCTTCTTCGTGTTTATAAATAAAATCTATGAGATTTATATTTCAAATTTTTGTTATTACTTTCGTTATATACTCACTTTTTATCGTAAAAGATGATATTCGTGGTGCCTATCATAGAATCGCTTCGTATATTGAAGAAAAAGCAAGCAAATCTAACTATAATATTAAAGATATATTCATAGGAAACGATATAAATGTTATAGAACAAACAAACGATACACCTTCTTCAAAAATATCGCTTACTGGTGAGAGAATATTGAGCCCAAAAGAAAAAACAGACACACCTGGGCCACTTCGTATTATTGATGGATTGCGAACAAGCACAACACTTAGTGCAAAAAACATTATCACCATTTCAAATAAAGCCCGAGAAGATAATGGATCACTTAAACCACTTATTGAAAATTCCAAATTAAATTTTTCCGCTGAAAAGAAATTACAAGATATGTTTATGAAGCAATATTTTGAACATGTCTCACCAACAGGTGTTGGGGTAAGTGATCTAGGCACCCAGGCTGGCTATGAATTCATACTTATTGGAGAAAATTTAGCCCTTGGTAATTTTAAAGACGATCAAGCGCTCGTTGATGCGTGGATGGCAAGTCCTGGTCACAGGGCAAACATTTTAAATAGTCATTATACTGAAATCGGTGTTGCTGTTGGCAAAAATACATTTGAAGGTAAAACTATTTGGATGGCAGTTCAGCATTTTGGTTTACCAAAGAGCGCATGCCCCAAAATTGATAGTATTCTTTCTGGCGTAATCTCTCTTGAAAAGAAAAAATTATCAGGCATAGAGCAGACATTAACAACACAGCGAAAAGATATTGAACAATCACGAAGCGTCGGGGGAGTCGTCTCGGATTATCAGATTGATGGATACAACAGCCTTGTGAATATATACAATAGTCTCATTATTGAAATAAAACAAAAAGTTGCTGAGTACAATAAAGGGGTAAAACTATTCAATGAATGTGTCGCGAGTCATGTTGTGGTCGCTGAATAAAATCATCGCTTTGTTATTTGAGGGGATAGGTATAAAATTTGGCATCTAGGTATTTATGGCCTAGGTTATTAAAATAAAAGTAATCTAATGTCGCACAATATATCTTTTACGACACTATATTATAAAAATAAGGCCAACGGATACTTTCGTATACCGCTGGCCCTTTTTGTTTAATCACCTGATTCATCAAACCCATAATGTTGAACCGGGCACTATCTTAATTCTATTGTTTCTGTTGATTTAGTACAACTATTTCCACCCAATACCAATTCGGATAATATCTTTCTTTTGAAATATACACATCAGATACTACGCGGATTATTGTATTTGCACCAAGCATCTTTTTTACCTCTAGGTAACCCTTTTTGTTTGGTGTTGCTATTCCTGGTGGTTCAACCCACAATCCATTTTGTGATTGACGCAGTATGTAAGTATTATTTTTTTTAATGTCAGAAATATTTTTAACTGGACTACCGGTTGTATCAACAATAACAACTGGGCATCCTTTTTTCTGTGCGCCTGTTATTGAATCAAATAATCCAATATAAATCCATCCGTGTGAATAATCAGGCATTACCGCACGCTTTTTAGGTGGAAATGATTGTGCTTGTTGTGAGAATGTTTTTGTTGGGTTTAGTAAGGAGCATGTAAATAAAATAATAATAAGAAGTATTTGCCTGGCAAATGAACCTTCTTTCTTTGTTTTCTTCATTTTGGTTCTTAGTGTTTTTTTTGCATAATATAACAAATAAAATAATATGTCAATATAATACATAAAAACACCCCAAACGAACTTACTTGTCCGCTTGAGGTGTTTACCCCTATCCCCTTTTATGTTTTTAAGTCGGAAGGATTTCTTGTCCACTTATTTCTTTTCTTGATTGATTGATGGGTTTCTTTGCCAGATTTTTTAAGCTCAGTATTATACTTACCTGATTTTTTTCTCTTTTGATCGAGAAATTTTTGAGCCCTTGGTGGCATTTTGTAGTCCCATGAAAGTCGAGATGGTTTTTTGTTTTGATGTTTATCAATATTGTGGCACGACCAATATCTTGATCGAATTGATCTGCCTTTTGTGATATTCATAAAACCTCTGCATTCTTCACATACAGGCCTGTGAAGAACCCGGTATCTGGCAATCCATGCTTTGCGAGCAAGATTTTTGAAGAAGTTTTTTGTTCGATGAAGTGGCTCAGAAAAATAAACAGCCAAATCTCCATCTACAATGCACACCCAGCCCTCATCCTCATCTCGAGCCTTCTGTGCTTGCTCCACAAATGTTGTCCATACATAAACGGATAATCCTTTGGCTGTGAAAATCAAACCAGTTTCAGAACCGTATACAGGTTTATTCGTTTTCCTTTCAAGGTTCAACCTATCAATGGCGACCCTGGTTTCGGCTTTTGAGTTTATTTTTCTAAAGCCCCATTCAATCAATAATTTTACAAAGTCTTCAAATTTTTCCAGACTCGGTATTACTTTTTTAGGCATTTTACCCTCCTTTTCTTTTTTCAGTATTATGCAGTTTTGTGATTAAAATGCAAACAAAAATCCCCGTTCGGGGATTTTTGTTTTGGAAGATATTTTATTTTGTAACCCACATTTCAGTTTTCTTTTCTGTTAGGGAATCACAAGAAATCTGTTCAAGAGGCGCGCTGTCTGTTAACTTTGTTTTGTCTTTGTATATGTATGTTCCATCACCCTTATCAACCAGTGCTCCATGTTCAATGACAGCTTTTGTTTGTGTGAATTTGAACATCAATTCTTCTGTTGTTTGTGTTCCCTCAGCAACAGAATCCCACCATACATTCGCTAGACGCTCTCCAGTAATAGGATCAACTGGCCCGATGGTACCTTTATAAAGACCAATTTTTGAATCCTTTTCTGCTGGGTAATTTGATAGTTCGCCATCAATATCAGTTCCATTTACATTTACGCGAAGCATAACTGTATCATAGAGTCCTCGTTTTGTTTTGGTTGCGTGATAGAAACAAGCGGCAAACTTTTCAACTGGTGCAGTTGAAGCTTGTTGTCCTTGTGAATCAACCAATGATGAATCATAAGAAACCTCGTTTGAATTTTTTAATTTATTACCACTCCAAATTGCAAGAAGCACAAGCACAACAAAAATAATAATACCTATAATAACTTTTTTGTTTTTATTCTCGGCCTCAAAACTTACATCTGTAATATTATCGTCCATATACTATAATGATACTACACTTATAATTGTAAGCAATGAAAAACTGTGCATAATCCCCTATTCTGGTTGTTCTTTTCGGAAGAAATTGATGATTCCAAAGATATATCGTGTACTTCGACGAGAAAGATTGAATAAAATTGCGATTGTAAATAACGAGAGAGCGATATGGTTACTGAAAAATGATACAAAAATAGCAACAATTGCTGCACCAACTGGAAATAGAATACGCATATTAGCGTGTTCATTTTCGATTCTGGTGACACGCGTATTTTTGATCTCTGATGATCGGAGAACATATTTACGCATTGAATAGAGAATAAGACCAATAAAAGTGATATTTATTGAAAAGATGCAAATAGCAACTGGTGAATAACTGTATGTACCAAGCAAGTGTGACGAGAACGGTACTAGTGCAACAAAAAACAGAAATAGAGCTGACATATTTGAAAAGCGAATATCAATATTTTTTGCGAGCACAGATGCTATAAAATGATGACTTCTCCAGTATGTAAACAAAAGTGAAAAAGATAATAGATAACTTAGAAAGAGCGGGGTTATTTTAAAAAGTGACCACAAAAGCGCCTTATCGCTTGCAAAACCAATGTGTTCAGGCACACGAATCTCGAATACGAGAATTGTCATAACAATTGCGAATACGCCATCGGCGAGCGTATCCAATCTTTCTTGTTTCATTATCATCATATAGTTATATTATACAATTCTTGTGGGGTAAAAGTAAAACCAAGAGTCTATCTGTGATTTCCTTGTCAATTTATTTATCAAGTATTGCGTGTGCTGTTTGTTCACCCTTGTTTTGTATCATTCGGGTTATTTTTCTCATTAGGATATAAATAATAATTTCAATTATTACAAAAAACCAAAAAGTAAATTTAAAAAAACCAAATGGACCTAATCCAAATATAACAGTTGTATATCCAAGCAATAGTGATACGAGTGCACTCGTGCCAACAAGAATAAGCGGAATGATAAAAATACCTTTTACAATATCTCCCATTTCTTCGCCGGCGAATTTGCTTGGATTTTCTTTTCCTTCACGGATAATCTTTTTGATTTTAAATATTTGAAAGATAAACATTATTTTGTTGCAAAACGATTCTTAAAAATTTTTTTTTATCTGATACCACTGCCATTTTATTTTACACCAGAAGTTGCAAAATGCGTGCCCTCTCTCTGCATTTCCTCCGTATTCCGAAGGGGTTTTCTCGACACAGTTTTCACAACATATAAAGTGGTCATGACACATTAGGTTTGCGCAGTTTACATAGTGCTCACTCGGAGCGTCACATTTTTTACATCTACCAATTATTTCGTGTTTATTTGGATCTTCAAAGTGCATAGTTATGCGTTTATCGAAAACATAGAGTGAACCCTTGAAATCTTTACCCGGATATTTTTCCATATAACTTACGATTCCTCCGTCGAGCTGGTAGACATTCTTGAACCCTTCTCGCACGAGCAATCCTGATGCTTTTTCACATCGCACACCGCCAGTACATACAGTGAGAACTGGTTTATCTTTTAAATCAGCAATCTTGTCGAGGTTCTTCTTTAAATCTCGGAAATTATTTAATTCAGGGAAAATAGTTCCTTCGAATTTTCCAACGCGAAGTTCATAGTCGTTGCGCATATCAACGATATGGAATTCTTTTCCTGATTCATACCACGCACGAAGTTCTTCAGGTTTTAAATGTACGCCAGTCAGTTTATTGGGGTCAATATCTTCTGAATCGCTCGCCCCGTTGGAAGTACTCTTTCCTTCGGGGTCGGTAAGATGAAGTGACACAATTTCTTTGCGGACTTTTATAGACAATCGTGGAAAAGCTGTGCCGTCGGAAGTACCACTACTTATTTTCCAGTGAATATCAGCAAAGCGAGGATCGGCCTTCATAATTTCCATGTATTCTTTACAAGCGCTATCTGTGCCTTCAATTGTGCCGTTAATACCCTCTTCTGCCACAATAATGCGTCCTTTCATACCAAGGCGTACACAAAGAGCCCTCTGGTCTTCCATAAGCCTTTTAGGGTCATTTATATGGACATATTTGTAATAAAGTAGAATTTTATAATTTTCTTTCATATGTAAGTGTCAGTATACCAACTAGACCTCTAATTTGACAACAATAATTTATTGTGATATTTTTAAAAAAAACAAAAAAGCAAGATGAAAAAAAGTTCCGTAGTTGTACTTGTTATTGATTCATTGCATTGTGCAATAATCGAGAAGACACTCAAAAAGTACGCTCAAGTTGATGTTGTTGTATACACGACACGGGAATCTGTTCCTGTTGGTACGCATATTGATTGCGTATTAGTCAGTAAGGTTGACATTGAGCAGAAAAAATTTGATGGTGAGAAGTTCTTCTTTAAAAAAATACAGGATGAGTGTCAGCCAGATACTTCAATCTTTGTGTTATTAACAAATTCGAATTTTGGTTTTTTTGATCGAAAAAAGGTCATCAATCCCGGAAGAAAAGAGTATACGACTCTTCACAAAGGTCCGTTTCTCAGTTTCTTCATTTCTCCAGAGGAAAATCTAGAAAAAACAAAAAAGTTATTAGCATTTGTGCTCACAGGTTCCGAAGAAATTCCCCACAGAGTTGAGGGATGAAAATTAATAAAAAAGCCGCTTCAATGAAGTGGCTTTTTTTATTTTAGAGCACCTTCTTTTTTGAGAAGTTCAATTTTTTTATTTCTTCCACGATTGTATTCACCGGCAATTCCATCGCTCCTTATAACTCTGTGGCATGGGATATGGGGGTCATAATTATTTTTCATAATAGAACCAACAGCACGAGAAGCATTTTCGTTACCTGCCATAGTTGCTACTTGTTTATATGTAAGCACTTTTCCTTTCGGTATTTTTCTCACAATATCTTTTACTTTATCTGTGAATGTTTTCATAATCCAAATTTTCTTTTACGAGTAAAAAAATAAATAGAAACAATAAGAAGTAATGAATAATTGATAATCATATACCATGTGTTTCCCCACGAGATACCATCTACAAATTTCCAATCTGATAGTGGAAATAAAAATGGCGTTGGATAAAATGTCCCAGAATGAGATGGTATATCAATAAGAATATGTAGTCCCCATCCCAAGAGTTCTAATCGTGGATGTTTCGTCCAAATCCACACAAGAATAAATACAATTGCCCATATAACAATACTATGACTGTATTGGTAAAGTGTTGCCGATATTCCAAACGCACTTGGTCTTTGAAGTATAAATCCATTTTGTATGAGTGTCGGTATTGAAAAAATAAGTGGTATACCAAATGCAAAAAGATCAGGGAAAACTCCCCAGAATGTTACTTCAGGAAGTTTAATAGCCCGCTTTCCTTTCTTTGTTAAACTTTTGTTTGCTTGCCTGGTGCCGTAATTGGTCCAGAGCATGTGCGCAAGAATATCCATCACGATTAGAGACAGGTCGCGGTCAATAAACCACTTATGTCAGGTATTAATTTTTAAATCTAACTTTAAAAACTTTCTACTTTATAACTTTTAACTTACTTATTTTGCCCGCTTATTTTTAGGTTTTAGCGTTGGTGGATGCTTAATGGCCAATTCTTTTTTTAAACTTTCTTTTTTAGGTAACGGAACTGTTGCCTTCACATTTCTTTTTTGTACGATAGCTTTCATTTTTTTGTGGTGAATTTTAAAATTAATTATATTTTCGACTTATTTATTTTCATCTTCCTTTTGATTACTCATAGGTTTGAAATCATTATGAAGTCCGTCAGTACAGTGACATTCTACAAGTTCATGATTGTGATTTGCGCAATCGGGTGCTTGGCAGACACCCATGTTATCTGATACCCCACGACATCCTCCTAGACAGATGTAATGCTTTTTTGTTTGTGTTTCCATGTATTAATTATCTCATAGAAAGTATCTTTATGAAATACGAAGCATTAAAAAATACCTCTAATTAGAGGTATTTTTTAATGCTTATGCAGTAGCTTCTTCTTCTGCTGGTGTAGTTTCTTCAGCTTCTGTGTTTTCTGCTGGAGTTTCTTCTACTTGCACTTCTTCTTCTACTACTGGAGTAGTTACTTCGTCTGTCATAGATTTATTTAGAGTTAATCAATTAAAAGCGACTCGGTTGAGTATATACTATTTATATCTAAATACCTAATAAATTAAAGAATACGAAATTCGATTTTTAATAATTCTCCTTCGAAAATTCCTTCTTCTTTGCGCACTGATGCTTTGATTGCAATAAGATATGATTCTGATTTTATGTGGGGTAACAATGATGTTTTCCATATACTTTTACCTATGCGTGCTTCGATAGGAATCATGCCTTTCGGATGTTTTGATCGAATCTCTCGCCAAACTTTTTTATCAAGCGTAATAAAGTGCCATCCGCCATCTCCTGGCCAACGCCATAATCGTACTGTGGCTTTAAAATTTTGCCTATTACTTCTCTCCATATTTGCAGTATACCAAAATATGAAGTCAGAATTCTTTATATTGACAAATATGTATAAATATGATAAAATACACAAAATTTAATTTAATAATTATATGGAAACAGAAGGAATTTCGTTCTTTGAAGAATTCAAAAATTTGATTCAGGAATCAAGTGATATTGAAAAATTCCATGAGAAAATCATGAAAGTTGTTTACGAAAAAGAAAAAAATGGTTTTCCTGCGAAAGAAATTAGTAGTATTGTCGCTACTATTTTAATTTCATCGGAAATGTACATTAAGTTATCTCATCACACCGCTATTATTCTAATTAACAAATTGTATTCTTTCAATGTTATTTTCACTGGCACCATTGATCCTGTTATTGCCGGAGATGTAAATAATCAAAAGAACGAATATTTAAAAATAGTGAATCTTTTAGCGGAGCATGGTATTTTGTTTCGTTCTGTATGCAAAATTGCAGAAGAGCGTTCAATGAATATCTTACCGTCATTACCTAAAAATGCTGGATCTCAGCCGGAAATTTTAAGGAATGTTAATTGGTACCTGGAACAAATTTTTGATAAATACAACAGAACAGAAAAGTTTCTTAAACAATAACATTGTATTTTGAAGAATTCAAAAACCCGAACAAGTGTTCGGGTTTTGTTTTTACATTTTCCTAGAATCATACGCCCAGTGTAGAAGTGCTTGGCGTTGTTTTGGTCTGCAATGAATATCTCCTACTCTGCAATTGTTTCTTATCTGACCGACATGTCTGCGGATTGCGTTCCAGCGTTTGATTTGACGAGCATCCTCACCTGGTATTCGTCTTCCCATGTAATACCTACAATACCACTGGAACCATCCACGGGGGTCATCTTTGTATATCCATCCTTTTTTCTTCCATTCGGCAAGTGGTTGTGAAGCGTTTGCTTTAAAATAATTTATATTTTTATCGCGTTTACTCCCCTTTGCAAATTTGGCTCTCGTAAACCAATCCTTTGGAAATTCTTTTATGCAATCCCGCATATAAATACCACCGAATATTCCGAGCGCGAGCATTTGTTTAGGTGTTAGATCTGGTTTGAAATCATTGTTAAAATTCTTCCCTTCTTTTTCGGTGAGATTGTATGTATACCCTTTTTGCATTTTGTCGTTTACTGTTACTTTTTTCATCTATTATATTATATCAATATAAATCTTTGCTTGAAGTAATAATGGTTGTTGCCATATATGTATTTATGTGGTAGATTAAATTAAATTTATTTAAACCATGAATCCAATATACTCAACCCACGCTACTCTCAGTGAATTAATTCATAAGAGAGATTTTAGCCGTAATCCCGATCAATTAAGTAAAAATGAAGATGTGTGTGGAGAAATTTTCGCGTCACTCTATCATGAACGATACGAAAGACAACGACCGTTACTATTGTCCTACCTTGTTTTTATTCGGTTGGCACATAGCAACAAGGGTAAGAATTTTTCAAACGAACACATCGACCTCTTGAATTGTTTTACAATGTCTTTTTGTGAAGAGTACGGTGGTTATCCATCTGTTAAAAAAGATTCGGTAAAAAAAGAATTGTTGCAGAAAAAATTTACAGCTTTCTGGAATTCTATTTTTACTCAGTTGAGAATTAATAACATTCCGGAAATTTTTGATCTCGCTCTTTGTGATTTCGAGACACTCTTGCATGTTTGGACTAAACGAAGATCACGAATGGAAATTGCTTACAATGAAAAAAGTATTTCAATTATTTTAGGTTCGATGTCTCAAATTGTGAAAGGGGGGTAAGAGTGAATGGAAACAGCTTCGTCAGCCGGTAGCTGGTAGAGGTCAACACAGTCAACACAGTTAGTAAATTTTTTATTTAAAAAATAAAAACCCGCTTATTAAAGCGGGTTTTTATAATGTCTATTTTCTATATTTTCGTGTTCGCCACTTGTCGGAGATTTTGACGCGAGTGAGCGAGCGTTCAAGTTCTGTAGCAAAGTGCTCGAAGTCCACGACTTCTTTGTTTTCGGCTTGCTTCTTGAGCTCCTCGGCTTTTGCTTTGGCGTGAATGATTGCCTCCTCAGAGATATCACTGACATGCTCGGCAAAGTCCGCAAGGATAGCCACCACCGTCTCTCCTTTCTCATTCTGCTTTATCTCGACAAATCCGCCGACGACAGCCATGGGGATATGCTCTCCATCTTTTGTGCCGACGACATCGCCCGATTTGAGCCCAGCGATGAGCGGGATATGGTCTGGAAGTACCGTAATCTCCCCTTCTGTTGTCGGTATAGTCACACTTTCAACCATCTCATCGAGAATGAGGCGTTCCGGGGTGATTATTTTGAGTTGTAGGTGTTTAGTAGACATAATTTTTAATTTCAAATTTTTAATTTTGTAAATAATTTCTCAATGTCTAAAAATTAAATCATTAAAGCATTATTTAAAAATTACAAAATTAAGAATTACAAAATTTTTAGATTGCTCCTTTCATATAAAACTCATTCTCTGCCTTATCATCATGCTTCCCATCCAAGATTTCGCGGAATGAACGGATTGTTTCTGCGAGTGGTACATACATACCAGATGCACCAGTGAATTGTTCTGCCACGAAGAATGGCTGTGAGAGGAATTTCTGAATCTTACGAGCACGAGTAACGAGCGCACGGTCTTCTTCTGAAAGTTCTTCCATACCGAGAATCGCGATGATGTCTTGCAGGTCCTTGTATCGCTGAAGCACACGCTGAACTTCACGAGCGACTTCGTAGTGTTCCTTGCCGACAATGTTTGGATCAAGAATTGTTGATGATGAGTCGAGTGGATCAACAGCTGGATAAATACCGATTTCTGAAAGTGAACGGTTGAGCACCACCGTAGAGTCCAAGTGTGAGAATGTAGTCGCAGGTGCTGGGTCAGTAAGGTCGTCAGCTGGCACGTACACGGCCTGCACTGATGTTACTGAACCTTTATCAGTGGATGTGATGCGTTCCTGTAAGTTTCCCATTTCTGTTGCAAGTGTCGGCTGGTAGCCCACCGCAGATGGGATGCGTCCAAGGAGCGCTGATACTTCGCTACCTGCTTGGGTAAATCGGAAGATGTTGTCTATGAAGAAGAGCACATCTTTGTTTTCTTGGTCACGGAAATATTCAGCCATTGTGAGTCCTGAGAGCGCTACGCGGAGACGAGCACCAGGCGGTTCATTCATTTGTCCGAAGACCATCGCCACTTTATCAAGCACTCCTGAATCTTTCATTTCATGGTAGAGATCGTTACCTTCACGAGTACGTTCACCAACACCAGCGAACACTGAATATCCTCCGTGATTAGACGCGATGTTGTGGATGAGTTCCTGAATGACGACAGTTTTACCCACGCCAGCACCTCCGAAGAGACCCACCTTTCCTCCTTTGAGCACTGGACAGATGAGGTCAATAACTTTGATACCAGTTTCAAGGATTTCAACTTTCGTTGCTTGTGAGACGTATTCTGGGGCTTTGCGGTGGATTGGAGAGAGTGTCTTTGTCTTTACTTCCGCTCCATCATCAATCGCCTCACCCAAGACGTTGAAGATACGTCCGAGCGTTTCCTTTCCGACAGGTACGGAAATAGGCGCGCCAGTATTCGTGACTTCCATTCC
>CAYXYC010000013.1:0-9351 GCA_964469225.1 uncultured Candidatus Saccharibacteria bacterium
CTTCCTGCATCATGCATGACTGCGCGAATATCAGCAAAGTCGAGGTTTATCATACCTGGTGTAGTAATCAATTCTGATATACCCTCAACTGCTTGTTTGAGTACTTCATCGCACATCGCAAATGCTTCACGGAAACCGACATCTTTACCAGAGATGATAATAAGTCGATCGTTTGGAATAACGAGAATTGCATCAACTTCGGCCTCGAGTTCAGCGATACCGCTTTCTGCAAGACGCATACGCTGGTTGCCTTCAAATGAGAATGGTTTTGTAACGACTGCAACCGTGAGTATGCCTTGTTCCTTGGCTGCTTGGGCAATAATTGGCGCAGCGCCAGTACCTGTTCCACCACCCATACCGCAGGCAATGAATACCATGTCCGCGCCTTTAATCACATCTTGAATTTCTGCTTTTGTTTCTTCGGCTGCGCGTTTGCCGATTTCTGGATTCATTCCAGCGCCGAGACCCTTGGTGAGGTTTTTCCCGAGGTGAACTTTTTTCTCTGCAAGTGAGTTATGTAAATCCTGGGTGTCCGTATTCATAACGATGAATTCAACTCCGCGGACTTTAGAGTTGATCATATGATTGAGTGCATTTTTCCCTGAACCACCGACGCCGATGACCTTAATACGGGCGAATGACTCGATTTCTGGGTTGATTTTAGGCATATATTTCGAGACGGATGTCTTTCGTTACTATTAAATATTTGTACCCCATATGATAGCAGAAAATACTAAAAAGCAAACATTTGACAAAATGTTTGCTTGGGTTGTAATCAGAAGGTTGTTTTATAAAAATAAATTAGAAAAAAACTATGGGAGGAGTTGCGAGAGCATTGTTTTGAAAAATCCTTTGACTTGTTTTAGATTATCACCGAATGATGTGTGTATATCACCATATTCACCGCTTGATTCTCCTGAAAGTGCGAGGCCATAAGCAACATACCAAGAAGCATCGCGAATATTTAATCGTGTGTTGATTGATACATCGCTTGGTCCAAGTCTACATGGAAGACGAAGTTGGTTTTTGGCAATTTCTTCAATGCGATTAATATGTGAACCACCACCAGAGAGAATAATTCCTGCTGGGAGAAGTTCATTTCGGCGCATTCGTTTCAAATGATTGCCAACTAATTCAAAAATGTCGCCGAGGCGAGCTTCGATAATTTCATCAACTTTTTTCTTTGGATATTCACCACCGATAACACTGCCAATTTTTATACTCTCGGCTTCTTCAAGTGGAATACGGAATCCAAGCGCGACATCTTTCGTGATATCCATGCTTCCAATCTGAAAAACAGCAAGGGAAATTAGGAGGTTGTTTTCAAACACAGCAATAGAAACAGTTTCAGCCCCAATATCAAGTAGCGCGCATCCTGCGGCTTTTTGTTTTTGTGATAGAAGAAGAGTACTCTCGGCGAGAGGAGAAGCAACAATATCTTCAACTTCAATTCCAGCCAGTCCGAATGCGGTCATTAAATCTTCAATGTGTTGCTTCATGCAAGTTACAAAAAGCGTTTTGACTTCGAGCTTCACGCCTTTCATTCCTTCTGGGCGACCATGAATGTCTTTGCCATCTATTTTGTATGAGAGTGGGATTGTATGAACAACGCGTTTGTTTGTGATATCAAGATTTGATTCACTTTCACTAATTGCTTTAGTGATATCGAGTCCGGTTACTTCTTGGTCTGCACGAGAGATGATTGCTTCACCAGTTGTGATTGATGATGAAAGACTGATTCCTCCGATTGAAACATAAGCACGAGAAATTCGTGAGCCAAGAGTTTTTTCAATTTGAGCACGAGCCTTTTTGATACTTCCAACAACAGCGTCAATGTTTGTGATGTATCCCAATCGCACGCCTTGTGTTTCTGAGCTACTGGTTGCGATTATTTCTGGTGTGTCGTTTCCTTTTGTAAAACCAAGAACCACAATTCGTGTTGTGTGTGTTCCGATATCTATTCCACAGGTGTAGTTAATTTTAGCCATTTTTTTTCTGCTTTTTCCATTGTACTACCATGTTCGTATCCTTTCAAATGAAGAAGACCGTGGATAAACAAATAATGCAGAAATTTTTTGTATGACATGTCAAAAAGAGGAGCATCTTTGCGAACGCGTGCGAGGTCAAAAGTGATTTCACCTGATGTTTTTGAAAGAGGAAATGAGAGAATGTTTGTTGTGCCAGTTTTACCGCGATATTTTTTATTTAGTTTGGCTTGCGTGCTAGCGGAGATGAAACTTACTGACAAATCATATTTTGTGCCGAGTATTTTTTCTTTAATAGAGTCAAAAGGCAAGCGTGGAAGCTTGCCTTTTGACTTATTTACGAGTGTAAATGAACCCTCTTTCATTTTGTATTATGCTCGGCGAGGACGACCTGAAGGAACTCCTTTACCAAGTTTTGCGAGCTTTTCATTCGCCTTGCGACGAGTGAGTCTTTTGAGCGTTGCTTGCTTTACTTTTAGTTTTGAAAGTGGGCGTTCATTGTAACGCTTACTCTTTACTTTTCTAATGATGCCTGTTTCGGTCATCTTACGAGAAAAACGGCGAATAACGCTCATATTGCTCTCGTTTGCATTTTTCTTTACTTCAACAACTGTAATCATATATGGCGTTTATCGTAGCACATCTTTTTTGTTACAGCAAGTCTTCTGGGTCAACAATAACAGTGAACGATGGTGGTAGGACAGATAGTTTGTACGACAGGTCACGATCAATGCGAGATTGGGGGGATACGGGAATTTGCCATTCGTCAGTGTTTATTTTAATAACAGTATTTGTAATGTATTGCCCGCGGATTTTTCCGACGAATGCTGAGAATATTTGTGGATCATAAGTATTACAAATATGGTCTATATAAGCACGAGCCTTTTCTGTTTCTGCACGAGTACCAGCGAAAGTTATTTTGATTAGGCGCTTGAATGGTGGATAGCCAAAGTGTTTTCGTTCTGTAATATCTTTGCGGTAAAGAGGTAATACATTTCCTTCAAGAATTGATTTGAGAATATCGTTTTCCGGTGTGCGTGTTTGGAGGATTAGATTTCGAGTTGTGATTGCTTGTAATTTTTCAATCGTGTGAAGAATCTTTTGAGTCATATTAAAATTTGGGATAGACAAAAGTCCGTCAATTGAAATGATTGCGCTGTGTGTGACTGGGCGTCGCAAGTGTGTTAGCGCAAGTTCGGTTCCAATCAGAATACTACCCGGATGTTTTTCAAAATCAGAAAGGAGATGTTCGGCTTGTAGTGGTGTACTAGCATGTTCCTTATCAAGTTGAAAAATTTTTGCATCAGGGAATAGTTTTGTAACTTCGTCGTACACTCTGTCTGTGCCAATTCCGATTGGGGTCAAATTCCAGCTTGAGCAGTGTGGACAACGAACTTCTGTATTTTCTCTGTGCCCACATTTATTGCACATAAATACACGACTTTGATCGGTTTTTGTTGCGGTGCGTTGCTTGCTACCATATAGGACAATTGGTGTTTTGCATTCAGGGCAAAGTAATGTATGTCCGCAGTCGTGGCAGACCGTAACACCAGCAAGTCCCTTGCGAAGTGTGTATAAGAACACTGATTCTTTGTGTGATGTTGCGTATTCAATCATTGCTTTTGTTTTCTCAGAAAGGATGTTGAAACTTCGTCCACCGCGCGCATCTTGTTCTTCTTTCATATCAACAAGTAATTGTCGTTCTGTTTGAGGTAGGCGGAAAAGAGGAGAAGACACATCACCGAGTTCACCTTGGTCATGACGGTAGAGTGTTTCTGGGCGAAGAAGAGTGTCTCCAAAAATGAGTTTGTCACCACGAATACTCGTGAGGATTTCAGTAAATGTTCGAATGTCTAGGTGTGGGCGACTGAATTGTTTGTAGGCTTCACTACTTTCTCGTTCAACGATGAATGTTTTTATGTCATGTCTCGCAATCGAAAGAAAACCGCCAGTGCCAATAATAAGAATCGGGTGTTCTTCCTCCTGGATTCTTTTATAGGAATCTAATAATTTTTTCTTTGAAAGGTCGCTATGAAATGTGAATGTATATTGTTCGATACCTTTACCAAGAGCTGTTGCAAAAATATCAATATCATATCTAGTTGGTAGACAGACAAAAATTGACTGCTTCTTTGCAAACACTTCGCGAATAAGGGTGCGATACCAACTCAAACGATCATCAAGTAGTGCTTGAAAGATAAGTTTTTCTTGTTTGATATTTTCGATGTTGCTTTGTTCTGGTTCAGGTTCTTTTTTTGTTTCTGTTTTGGCTTGTTCTAAAAAAATCTTTGGCACAAGTGCAGAAATAACATCACCGATGTGTGTTGCTGTGTATTCTTTTGTTCTTACACACGCTTCAAAAAAGTCAGACGAAAAAGGTGAAGGACCTTTAACTGATGTAATTTTTTTTAGTTGGTAGGATGCTTGTTTGATGTCTGATTTTATGTCTGTTGCTTCTCTCTGTTCGATTACGAGCGCTTGGATTGTTTTTGCTCGTACTGGCACAGAAACAATTGTTCCGAGTGGAACTTGCTCGGCAGAAAAATATGAAAGGTGCTCTTTGGCAATGCCTTTTTTGAGTGGAATGACAGAGAGGATATACATATCACCATCCTAGCACAGCGTCATTATTTGGAAAGATGACCCTTTGTTTTGACTCATTTTCACTGGTCTTTTTTGTGCTATAATCAGCCCACACGAAATAACACTCTATGGCTTTATTTTCTAAACAATTGGGGATTGATCTTGGAACGGCAAATACACTTGTGTACCTGCCGGGCAAAGGAATTGTGCTTAACGAGCCTTCTGTGGTGGCTGTTTCTGAGCAAGACAACACAGTTCTTGCAATTGGAATTGAAGCGAAGGAAATGATTGGTAAAACCCCAGAGAGTATTATTGTTTATCGTCCAATGAAAGATGGGGTGATTGCTGATTATCGGGTGACGGAAGCGATGCTTCGTTATTTTATTAGTAAAGCACTTGGTAAATATAATATGTGGAAACCAGATGTGATGGTTTCTGTTCCGGCCGGTATTACATCCACTGAACGCCGTGCGGTTGTTGAAGCAACAGTGCGCGCAGGTGCAAAAAATGCCTATGTGGTTAAAGAGCCAATTCTAGCAGCGATCGGCGCAGGTATTCCAATTCATGAATCAAAAGGGCATATGATTATGGATATAGGCGGAGGAACAACAGATGTCGCGGTGATTTCGCTCGGCGGTATTGTGGCGTCAACATCAGTAAAATGCGCTGGCGACAAGATTGACCTCGCGATTGCTGACTATATTAAAAAAACTTTTAATCTTGCTATTGGTGATAAAACGGCCGAACTTATCAAAATGAAAATTGGTGCGGCAATTCCACTCGAAGAGGAATTAACAATAACTATCAAGGGCCGTGATTTTATCCAAGGATTGCCTCGAACTGCACAAATTTCAACAAATGAAATTGTGCGGGCGATTGATAAAGAATTAAAAACAATGATGAGTGCGATTAAAGATGTTCTCTCGGCAACACCACCAGAGCTTGCCGCTGATATTATTGATGAGGGAATTATTATGACAGGCGGATCATCACAACTTCGAAACTTATCTGATTTGGTTTATCGCCGAATTGGGGTTAAGGCGCGCGTTGCAGATGAACCACTTTTATGTGTGGTTCGTGGAACTGGTGAGGCGCTGGCCCATGTTGATACATATAAGAAGACTATTTTAAGTAAACGATAAAACGCGATTCATGACTCGTCCGACGATGCGAAAAATTTTTACTGTTTTTCTCTATGTTTTTGCAATTATTGGATTTGTATTTTTTGCCGTTTTTGTTTCAATGCAATTTGGTTTATTTAATGTGAAAGGGAGCGTGTCCCGAAGAAATTCTTATTTTGATACTTTTTCAAAAGATAATGTTGTAAAAGTTCCCGACTCACCAAACCGTATTATGCCTGTATCGGTATTACCATGGGTAGAATCAGAAGAGTGGGCAGTTATGAAAGAAGCGTTTACTCGTGATCAAGATGTTATCAAAAAAGCAGCGAGTGATGCAGGAATTTCTCCACGAACATTGCTTGGTGGAGTGATTGGTGAGCAATTTCGTTTCTTTACGAGCACGCGGGATTCATTCAAGACTTATTTTGAACCGCTAAAAATTTTAGCATCGCTTTCAAAATTTTCTTTTGGAATTGCGGGATTAAAACCACAAACTGTTGAAAAAATTGAAATGAATTTGAAAGATAAGGCATCACAATTTTATTTAGGTCCCGACATGGAACACATTGCTGATTACGAGCCTCATGTTATTAATGTTGCAAATGCCCGAATGTCGCGTATTACTGACACAAAGAATCCATATTATTCATATTTGTATGTTGGACTCTATATGAGAGAGGTCATGGCGCAATGGCATAACGCTGGATATGATATTTCGGCGCGACCTGATGTGCTTGCAACACTTTATAATCTAGGATTTTATAATTCTCGACCAAATCCAGAACCACAGGCGGGCGGCGCAGAAATTACGGTGAATGGTGTTGTTTATACATTCGGCGATTTAGCGTATGAATTTTATTATTCAAAAGAACTTTCCGATATTTTCCCTCCCGCGGTACAATAATAATATGAATAGCAATTCTTTCTTATTGCCGGAACAATTACATCATGCGTATATCATCAAAGGTGACCCAACAACCGATCCGTTTGTTTTGCGTGATATGTTGATTGCGCGCAAAGATGTTTACGAAGGGAGTATTGATACACTTTGTCAGTTATACGATTCACTTTCAGTATCTGATAGTGCTTTTTTGAAAAATTGGCACTCTGAAGTAAAAGTAGATGATCATAAAAGAGTGTGTATTGTAGGAGCAAAAGCGATTAATCGTGAAGCGGAAAATGCGCTCCTGAAAATTCTGGAGGAACCACAAGAGGACACTCATTTCTTTTTTGTTGTGCCTGAGCCATATGCACTTGCCGATACTATTCGTTCTCGTGTGCATATATTAGATATGAAAGAGGGGGGCACGAGCGAAAGCGTAGCTTTCGCTCGTGCATTCATTTCCGCATCTCCCGAAAAACGCCTCAATCTTATTGAAGATGTAATCAAGTCTCATAAAGATGACGAGACAAGTGGAGGACTTCGATATGAAGCGTTGCAACTATTGTCGGCGGTTGAGCGCGTCTTATATGAAGAGCGATTTTTAAAAAATAAATCAGATAAAAAAACACAAAAAATACTTCATGAGATTGGGCAGATGCGTGAATATCTCGGGCAAACTGGCGCATCAGTCAAAATGATTTTAGAACATATCGCTCTCATGCTATAATGTGTTTTATATGGCATACAATATTACGACGATTAAAACTGAATTAAAGAAGGCCGAAGAATGGCTATCGCGCGAGTATGGGCAGGTTCATACTGGTCGTGCTACACCAATGATTCTCGATTCAATAATGGTTGAAAGTTATGGTCAAATGATGCCGATTAAAAATATCGCGGCGGTTAGCGTGGAAGACCCAAAAACACTTCGCATCGCTCCGTGGGACAAAAGTTCAATTAAAGAAATTGAAAAAGCCATTCAGTCGGCAAATCTCGGACTATCAGTTATTTCTGACGGTGAAGGTGTTCGCGCAATTTTCCCAATGCTTACAACTGAAAATCGTCAAAAACTCGTTAAAGTTTTAAAAGACAAACTTGAAGATGCACGAATTACAGTTCGCAAGGCTCGCCAAGAAGGAATGGATACAACTGATGACTTGACCGAAGACGAACAGAAGCGCGCAAAAGATGATATTCAGAAAGCCGTTGATGAAGTAAATAAAAATCTTGAAGCAATTTTTGCGAAAAAAGAAACAGAAGTAATGAGTTAATACATATATTTATTATGCACAAAAATCACAATGCACTCATAATCACACTCTTAACGATTATCGTTATACTTCTTTGCTACCTTGCTTTTTACAAATTGAGAGTTTCTGATCCAGCTGAAAAAACAGAACAAAATAAAAAAACAACAGTATCAAAATCAAAAGAACGAAGTGTAAATCCGCCACAGCCAGCATCATTTGTTATTCCAGCATCGGTGCGCGCTCGATATAATGCGCTCGCAAATCAATATGCAAATTCGCTTGGCTCAATGATTAGTTATTGCGAAAAGGGGACTGAGAAATTATTTGTTGCTTCAGGAAGTAGCGGTTACACCGGAGTTGAGTATTATTACGATACAGTAGGTAAACCGCTCGGTTCTGATACATTTGGTGATGTTGGAGATGAATACTTTATTGAAAAACGATTCAATTTGAGTTCATATAATTGCCGAGTTCTACTTATTTCTAAATAATTATTTTTACTATATGAACATTTTAATCTTTCTTGTTATTTTACTCGTGCTCGTTGTGTCCCATGAATTTGGGCATTTTATTGTTGCGAAAAAGTTTGGTATTCGTGTGGATGAATTTTCTTTTGGTTTTCCACCGACACTTTTCAAAAAAACAAAAGGTGAGACGACATATAAATTCAATCTTTTGCCGTTCGGTGGTTATGTAAAAATTTTTGGAGAGAATCCAACAGATGAAGCAATCAATGGTCCTGATAAAAATCGTAGTTTTATAAATAAACCTAAATATGTCCAAGCGGCAGTTCTTTTTGCTGGTGTAGTAATGAATTTTCTTGTTGCTTGGCTTTTGTTATCTGTTGGGCTTATGACCGGACTTCCTTCGTCGGCTGGTCAGGTTCCAAGTGGACATTCACTCAAAAATGAATCACTTATTGTGACAAGTATTGTTCCTAATTCTCCTGCTGAAAAAGCTGGACTCGCTATTGGAGATAAAATTACACTTCTTTCATCAAAGGGTCACACAACGGAAACACCTTCGCCGGAGAGTGTTCGTTATTTTATTCGCCAATACGGAACAGAGCCGATTTCACTTTCATATATTCGCGGAGGAGAGGCACAAAAGGTTTCTATCTTACCTGAAACCAAAGATGGAACTTCCATGATTGGTGTTTCTATGGATGTTATTGGTAGTTTAAAATTGCCAATTCATAAAGCAATTTTGGGAGGATTTAAACTTTCATGGCATTATACCGTTGCGACAGCACAGGGGTTCTATACACTTATCCATGATGCTATTTTAGGTAAAGCCGATTTCTCAACAATAACTGGCCCAATTGGTATTGTCGGTACTGTTGGTGATGCGGCTTCTTTTGGTTTCGTTTATTTGCTCTCATTCACTGCACTTATTTCAATTAATCTTGCTGTTATTAATCTCATTCCGTTTCCAGCGCTTGATGGAGGACGACTATTGTTTCTCTTGATTGAGAAAATAAAAGGTTCACGGATTAAACCAGAAATTGCTGGTATTGCGAATATCGTTGG
>CAYXYC010000013.1:9451-16353 GCA_964469225.1 uncultured Candidatus Saccharibacteria bacterium
ACCGACGAGCTGATGAAGCAGTGCGGAATGAATGACGATGGTGCAACCATGGACTCAAACGCGCTCGAACAGGAACGAGGTATTACTATTTATGCCAAGAACACTTCGGTTAACTATAAGGGTACTAAAATTAATATCGTAGACACTCCGGGTCACGCGGACTTCGGTTCTGAAGTCGAGCGCGTGCTTCGTGCTATTGATTCTGTGCTTCTTCTTGTTGATGCACAGGAAGGTCCGATGCCACAGACAAGATTCGTTTTGAAGAAATCTCTAGAATTAGGGCTCAAACCAATTGTTGTTATTAATAAAATAGACAAGCCCGCTGCGAATCCTGACCGCGTACATGAAGAAGTCCTCGAACTTTTCCTTGAACTCGGCGCGAACGAAGAACAAATTGATTTCAAAACAATTTATGCAATTGGTCGTCAGGGTATTGCCAAACGAACACTTACTGATACCTCAGAAAATCTAACTCCACTTCTTGATATGATTCTTGAAGAAGTGCCAGAAGCATCGGGTAATATAGACGCACCATTCCAAGCGCAGGTATTTAATCTTGGGTATGATAACTTCCTTGGCCGATTGGCAATTGTTCGCGTATACGGTGGTTCAATCAAAACAGGGACACAAATTTTTGTAAAAGATGATAAGGGTAATTCGCGTACAACTCGTATTACTAAAATGTTTACATTTGAGGGTATTGCTCGAAAAGAAGTGCAGACACTCACAACTGGCGATATTGCTATTGTTGCTGGTATTTCTGATGTATTCATTGGTGAGACAGTTTGTGATTTGGCTAACACACCTGCGTTACCATCTATTGCGATTGATGAGCCGACTATCTCTCTTAATTTCCTCGTGAACGACTCACCATTTGCGGGCCGAGAGGGAAAATATGTTACTTCTCGTCAAATTCGCGAACGCCTTGAAAAAGAACTTGAAATTAATGTTGGACTTCGAGTGAATTTCGATGGTACTGATGCTGAAGAAATGCACGAAGGATATCTCGTCTATGGACGCGGAGAACTTCACATTGCTGTGCTTCTTGAAAATATGCGTCGCGAAGGATACGAACTTCAAGTGTCTCAACCTCATGTAATTATTAAAGAAGAAAATGGTCAAAAACTTGAACCGTACGAAGAAGTTACTATTGATGTTCATACAACACTCTCTGGTGCTGTAATTGAAAAATTAACTGCTCGTCGTGGTTTGATTACTAATATGTCGGAAAAAGATGGCATGACTCGCATCTTGATTGAAATTCCAACTCGTGGATTACTTGGTTATCGTGGGCAGTTTGTTGTTGACACAAAAGGCGAAGGAATTATCGCTTCACGATTTATTGGATTCAAGGAATACGCTGGGGAAATAAAGAAGCGTGATGTTGGTTCTATGACATCTATGATTACTGGAAAAGTTGTCGCGTTTTCTCTATGGACACTTCAAGAGCGAGGAACACTTTATGTTGAACACGGAGATGAAGTTTACGAAGGTATGGTTGTAGGTAATGTGATTAAGGGTGATGAAATGTCTGTAAATCCAACAAAAGGTAAACAGCTTTCAAACATGCGCGCATCAGGTACAGATGAGGCAGTTAATGTAAAACCACCATACAAGCTTTCAATTGAACGCGGTCTTGAGACAATGGCAGATGATGAATACCTAGAAATTACACCGAAAAATGTTCGTTTGCGCAAGAAATATCTCACTGAAGCAGAACGCTCAAAAGCAAAGTCTGCCTCTAAAAAGCAGTAAAATAACACATTTTGAGAAGAAATCTACTGGTTGTTGACTTTATTTGATAGTAATGATATTATCATTTTGTAGAAAATTAATTATTACTCTAATTTTTGAAAATACATGGCGAACACAGTAACATTTAAACCAAAGCAGGTGACCAAGCGTATGCTCTCAGGTCTTACTCCTCGTGCGTACGAAGTGGTTGTTAACCGTTTCGGTTTGACAGATGATGCAGAGCGTAAGACACTCGAAGCAATCGGTCAGAAATATGGCATTACTCGTGAGCGTGTTCGTCAGATTGAAAATGCTGCACTTACTCTTATCCGAAAATCAGAAGCCTTTAAGAGCGAAAAAGCAGTTTTCGAAGAACTCAAGAAATTTATGCACTCACTCGGTGCGATTGTTGGTGAACAGGACCTCCTCGGACATCTCTCAAAAGATCCACTTACTCAGAATCACATTCATCTTTACCTTACACTCGGTGATGAATTTACAAAACACAAAGAAGATGATCATTTCAAAACTAGTTGGAGTGTAAACGATGAAGTATCAGAAGAAGTTCACTCAGCACTCAAAAAACTTTATGAAGGACTCTCAGATGATGAACTCGTTACTGAAGGTGAACTCGTTGCTCGTTTCCTCGATCATGTAAAAGATATCTCTGATCAATACAAAAACGAAGAAATTGCAAAGCGATGGCTTTCAATGTCAAAGACAATTAGCAAAAATCCGCTCGGTGAATGGGGTAAAGCAACATCATCAAGTATCAAAACTCGCGGTATTAAGGACTATGCATTTCTTATGATGCGCAAGCATGGAAGTCCTATGCATTTCCGTGAAGTTGCAAAAGCAATCGGTGATACATTTGATAAAAAGTGTCACACAGCTACTTGTCACAATGAACTCATCAAAGATAACCGTTTTGTTCTTGTTGGTCGCGGTATTTACGCCCTCTCTGAATGGGGTTACAAATCAGGCGTTGTCCGTGATGTCATCAAAGAACTTTTAAAGAAGAACGGTCCAATGTCAAAAGAAGATATCGTTGATCAAGTTATGAAAGAGCGATATTTGAAGAAAAACACAATCCTTGTTAATCTTCAGAACTCAAAATACTTTAAGAAAAATAAGAGCGGATTATATTCAATCGCATAACAAAAATCCTCCGGCGTTAGTCGGGGGATTTTTGTTACTATTTTTATAATCTTGTGTGATATAATTTCCATGTATGTACCAACGAGGATTTATTAATCTTTTCTGTATTGCCGGTGGATTTTTCTGTATTGCAGTTCTTATCGGTTACTTAAAATAAAATGATTGAAAATTTTGTAGCAACGAATGATATAGGAAGCGTTCTCGGAATGATTCTTAAGGGAATTGGATATCTTTTACCAATTCCACTTTCTGTTTGGGCTCTTCATATGTGGCACCATTATCGTACCGAGAAATTTATTGCCGGTATCAAATGGGTTTTACTTGAAATTCAGGTTCCGCGCGATGTCATGAAAAGTCCGGCTGCGATGGAACTCATTTTTTCTAATGCTTTTTTTCAGAAAACACCAAAAGGATTTTGGGGTTTGTTTGTGCAGGGCGCACCTTGGCTTTGGTTCTCTCTTGAAATTGTATCAATTGATGGGAAGGTTAGATTTTTTATTCGTACACCAAGCCGTATTCGTGATTTAGTTGAGACACAGATTTACGCTCAGTATCCCCAAGCAAAAGTAATAGAGGTTGATGATTACGCATTTCATGTTCCGCGACTCGTAAAAGAGGGTAAATGGCACATGTGGGGATGTGAATTTTCCAAAGCAGAACATGATGCTCGACCAATTCGTACTTACCGAAGTATTGAAGAATTAAAAACTGGAACAGAAGAAGAATTTAAAGTTGATCCTATTACACCAACGATTGAATTTCTTGGTTCACTTGCTCACGGTGAGCAGATTTGGTTACAGATTATTGTGCGACCAAGTGTTAAACAGTACCATAGTCATAAAGGCGGTCATGTTGATATCACAAAAGCAATTGGTGAAGAAATTGATGCCATTATGAAGCCATACGCTAGGGTTGATCCGGTCTCTGGTGAGGCAGGTCCAGTTATGATGACGCCTCCAACACTTGCGCCACTTATAAAAGATATGGTTCGACAGATGTCGCAACTTCATTTTGATTGTGGTATTAGAATGGTTGTTTTAGGTCGCAAGGATTTGGTTCCAGATGAGCGGTTTAATAATACGCGCCTTGCTGCTCGAATGATTTTTCGTCAGTTTGGATTACCGACATCAAACGAACTCGTTCGTGTAAATACTGCCGGTGTTGGTGCGCTTTGGGCTGATCCGACGGGCAGGGCGGGACTCAAAGTAAAAAATCGTCTTCTTGATTGGTATCGCCTTCGTACATTTTTCCATCCACCATTACAATACAACGCAACTTACCCAAAACTATTTAATGTTTTTCTTCCGTCAGGTAAGCCGAAAATTTTTGTGCTTTCAAGCGAAGAACTGGCAACGATTTATCACTTCCCAGGCATGGTTTCAGAAACACCGAGCTTCAAGCGAATCGAATCAAAGATTGCAAAACCACCATCAAATTTGCCACTCTAAATATTATGGATACATCACCAGAACAAGGCTTTTCTCCTGTGTCTGATATTTCAAAAAAAGAAACGGTAAATGATTTACCACAGAAAGAAATTCATAAACTGAAAAATATATATCGAACTCTAAACATATTTTTTGCGCTTTGTGCATGTGCGCTTGGTGGGTATTATATTTTTTCTGCTCCACCAATTGAAAATAATTTACACCAAGTAACAATCCATATTTCGCGTACTGACACACTGACGAGTGTTTCGCAAGATCTCGAAGTTCGTAATGTCGTTCGTTACGCACCGGTACTCAAATACTGGACGCTGTTTCTCGGCGGTTCACGAATTTCTATTGGTGATTATCGATTTATGAAAGGTCGTCCAGTATGGGAAATTGCATGGCAGATTGCTCGCGCGCATCATAATGTCGTACCAATTCGTGTAACTTTCAAAGAGGGAATTACAAATGCTGATATAACACGAATTCTTGCTGATAATATTTCTGCGTTCCGCAAGGATTTATTTATTACTGATGCGCGCTATAAGCAAGGTTATCTTTTTCCTGATACTTATTTCTTCTATCCAATGTCTACGACTGACGAAATCCTAAGTGAACTATCTTTGAATTTTAAAAAACGCACGGCATCGCTTATTTCTGATATTGAAAAACAAAAACGAACCATTGATGAGGTTATTCGCATGGCATCAATTGTTGAAAAAGAAGCTCGCGGAAACGAGGATGCTCCGGTAATTGCCGGTATTCTATGGAAACGATTTTCAATCGGTATGCCACTCCAAGCCGATGCTTCGCCAGTGACCTACAAGGAAGCAGGATTACCAAAAGAGCCGATAGGTAACCCGGGGCTTGTTTCTATTCGTGCCTCAGTGTATCCTACAGAGTCACCATATCTCTATTATCTGCATGATAAGAATGGCGGGGTCCATTACGCGAAAACATTTGAAGAGCATAAGCGAAATATCCAAAACTATTTACGATGAAAATTATTTTAGAACCACAAAAAGAATACGAACTTCTTGACGCAGGTCAGGGTGAAAAACTTGAACGCTATGGCGATATTGTTCTTCGTCGTCCCGACCCAGAATCACTGTGGCAGAAAACACTCACTAGTGGTGAGTGGAGTAAGGCAGATGCGATGTTCGCACGCAGTGGCGCAACAGGTAAATGGATGATGAGAAAAGATATGCCAAAAGAATGGAATATATCATTCGGAGATTTGAAGTTTTCTATTCGTCCGACATCGTTCAAGCATACCGGACTTTTCCCTGAGCAATTGCTCAACTGGCAGTGGATGGAAAGTGTGTTGAAGAAAGAAAAGCGGACTGTGTCAGTGCTCAACCTCTTTGCGTACACTGGCGGTGCGACACTTGCCTGTGCCAAAGCCGGTGCAGAAGTGTGCCATGTAGATGCCTCAAAGAGCGCGGTATCATGGGCGCGCGAGAATGCCGAACTTTCGGGACTTGCAGATAAACCAATCCGCTGGATTATAGATGATGTTCTTATGTTTTTGAAACGAGAGAAAAAGCGCGGGAAAAAGTACGATGCGATTGTGATGGATCCGCCAGCATTTGGCCATGGTCCCAAAGATGAAATATGGAAAATAGAAGAACACTTCTTAGAACTCATCACGCTTTGCCGAGAGGTGCTTTCAGACGATCCGCTTTTTGTACTTATCAATGGCTATACCGCCGGCTATTCGCCAGTAGCGTACGAGAATGTGCTTGCCGATATGATAAATGACAAAGAGGGGACGATTGAAACAGGGGAACTTCTCATCAAACAATCAAATGGAAACAAACTCCTCCCGTGTGGAATTTTCGCAAGATGGGAGAAAGCTAGTAAGTCGTAAGTAAGTAGTAAGAATTAAGTAGACAGTAGAACATAGTACACATAATTGAATTAACTAATATTTTCGCATATGCGAAAATATTAGTTAATTCTGTAGAGAGGGCTTGTTTATAAGGGTAAAGATGAGTATTGACAAAATGGATATTTGTGTGATATAACTCACCACAAATAAAGATGTTTATGAAAAAGATAAAAAATTGGGTTCTTGTGTCATTGGCAATGGTTGCTATTTTTTTGATTATTTCAAATGAAGTAACTGATCATTTTATGTTTATTGATCAAAAATTAGCTTTTATAAGTTCTGTTAGGTTTAACGGGACATCATTTTATGTTTCTGCAGAAACAACTGATAATGGAAAAATCTATTTGATTGAGTTGCCACATGATAATGTTTCAACAGAAAAACTTGTATCGTATTTACAATACGAAAAAGACGGAAAGGTTAAAGATGTAAAAGAAGCGGTTTTTGTCCATATTAAATACAAAGGACATGTGTTTTTTGTAAATCACGCTACTGTTGTGGATTTTGGTGTCGCCAATTCCTACGATAGTTATGGCAACCCGCAAGATTTTGATTGGATAAAATTTTAGTAATTTTTTAAAGCCGGTGTGTCCTAAACAGGATCACTGGTTTTTTTATTTATCTCTATAATCAACTATTGCTATAGCAATAGTTGATTATAGGTAGGAATGAAGAGGTTTGTGCTTTTT
>CAYXYC010000014.1:0-9176 GCA_964469225.1 uncultured Candidatus Saccharibacteria bacterium
AACAGCCGAAGAAGTAAATACTATTCTCACAAATGCATCAAAAGATGCTCGATGGGATAAAATATTCACTGTCACAACCGAACCGCTTGTCTCAAGTGATATTCTCGGCAATTCTCATGCTTCAATCGCCGACCTCGAAATGACTCGTGTCGTGGGTGGGAATCTCGTGAAAGTCATGGCATGGTACGACAATGAAATGGGGTATACATATACACTGGTTGATCATGTGATTAAGACTGGGAATATGATTAAGTAATTTATAAGAAACAAAAAATATGCAACAAAAAACAATCTTCATTCTTATCGGACTTCTCGTTATCGGATACTTCACATGGCAGGGGATTCAAACAAAACCTGATGCAAACCTTCCACATGCAATCGTAACTGACACAACAAATTCAACAACAAATCAGGCGGTTACAAAAACAACAAGCGCACAACAAATTGATAACGCAAAGGTAACTATCGGATTCAAAGGATTCGGCCCAGGAAAAGAACACACTGGTACATTTTCTGAAATCAAATCAGATCTGAAGTTCAATGACAACGGGATGCTTGCGGGAACAGTTTCAATAAATATGAATAGTTTAGTTGCAAATATTTATGCGGTTACAAAACATTTGAAAACTCCCGATTTTTTTGATACTGCAAAATACCCAACTGCAACATTCACACTCAAATCAATGACTGACACAACAGTAACGGGAATATTTACGATTCATGGTATTACAAAGGATGTAACATTCCCATATGTCGGCTCTGGCACAGGATATGTTGCGAACTTCACAATCAACATGAAAGAGTTTGGTATTAATCAAAAATTTGCAAACGAAACCGTTGAAGTAATGGTTGGTGTACCGTTTAAATAAAAATATAGATGAAAATTTACATTGGAAGTGACCACGCAGGATATGAACTCAAAGAAAAACTCAAAACATATTTGAGTGATTTGAAGCACGAAGTAGAGGACTGTGGAGCATTCACTCTCAATAATGACGATGATTATCCCGATTTTATACAACCAGTAGCAGAAAAAGTAGCACAAAATCCTGAGAGTTTCGGTATTATTCTCGGTGGATCAGGTCAAGGCGAAGCAATGTGTGCAAATCGTACAGCAGGTGTTCGAGCGTCAGTGTACTACGGAGGAACACTCGACATGATTAAAGTCACTCGAGAACACAATAACGCAAATATCCTCTCACTCGGCGCGCGGTTTGTCACCGAAGAAGAAGCAAAACAAGCAGTAGAGCTCTTTATTACTGCAAAATTCTCCGAAGAACCTCGCCATACTCGTAGAATTATTAAATTTAATTAACTAATTGCCAAAAGCTAGAAGCTAACGGCTAATCGCTATCCCTATGACTGAAATAATCCCTGCTGTTCTTCCTCGTGATTTCAATGACTTGCGTAATTCTCTTGCCAAAGTCGCTGGCATTGCAAAAACAATTCAAATTGATGTCTGCGACGGCATATTCGTATCTGCGCGAACATGGCCAATGAATCCACACGACAGAGAAAGTGTTGAACCGATTCTTGCAGAAGAAGAAGGTTTACCATTTTGGGATTCAGTTGATTTTGAATTTGACCTCATGGTCAAAAATGCACGGGAGCAATTTGATTTCTTTATTCGCCTCGGCGCAAAAAAAATAATTTTTCATATTGAAGCAGAAGAACCAATAGAATCCTTCAAAGAATTCCTTGAAGGAATAGATATGTATACACGCGATGCTGTTGAAATTGGTATTGCTATCAACACAACCACACCAATTGAAAAACTCGCAACAATAATCTCTTATGTTGACTTTGTTCAATGTATGGGAATAGAACATATCGGCGTACAAGGGGAGCCATTTGACGCGCGAGTGCTTTCTCAAATTAAAGAATTACGAACACTATATCCAGAACTCATAATTAGTGTTGATGGAAGTGTAAACGAAGAAACAGCACCACTTCTAAAAGAGGCCGGAGCAAATCGTCTTGTTGTTGGATCGGCACTAATGAAAAGTTTTGATATTCGAGAAACAATGAGTGAACTTAAAAGTATATAGTGATATACTATTAAGAGATGAATCTCACTGATGAAAAAATAAAAATACTTGAAGAAAAAGCGAATCAGATTCGCGAGAGTATTATCGAAATGCTTGTTGAAGCAAAATCAGGTCACACAGCAGGCCCACTTGGAATGACGGATGTTTTTACACTTCTTTATTTTCACGCCATGAAGCATGATGCCCATCGCCCCGACTGGAAAGAACGCGACCGCCTCGTCTTATCAAATGGTCATATTTGTCCTGTGCTTTATGCGACAATGGCCCACGCTGGCTACATGCCCGTATCTGAACTTCTAACGCTCCGTAAATTTGGCACACGCCTACAAGGTCATCCACATCGCGAATACATGCCATGGCTCGAAAACTCATCTGGTCCACTTGGTTCAGGACTTTCACAAGCAGTTGGCATGGCGCTGGCTGACCGAATTGATTTTGGTGTTGGAACTGATAAAACTATTTACTGTTTGACTGGTGATGGTGAATTAGATGAAGGTCAAAATTGGGAAGCGATTATGCTTGCTGGCAAAGAAAAGCTTCGCAATCTTATTTTAATAGTTGACCGAAATAATATCCAAATAGATGGATTCACAGAGAATGTTATGCCTCTCGATAACCTATCTACCAAATTTGAAGCGTTCAATTTTCATGTCCAAGAAATAGATGGTCATAATTTTCAAGCAATTAATGATGCTATAAATCACGCAAAAGCTGTATATGAGATGCCCTCAGTTATCATCGCGCGCACGATTCCTGGCAAAGGAGTCAAAGAATTCGAGCGTGATTATCATTGGCATGGTACTCCGCCAAACAAAGAGCAAGGCGATATGGCACTAAAAGAATTACGAACTCTTAATGGGCAAATTGTAAGCGAGCATCAATAATTTTCAATGTTAAACGACAAATTAAAACTTAATACAAAACTTTTTAATCCCGATGTCGAACAGGCTCCTATTCGTCAGGGTTTTGGTGAGGGGTTACTACAAGCGGGAATTGAGAATGAAAATATCGTCGCTCTCTGTGCAGACCTCACTGAATCAACAAAAATGAATCTCTTCGCTGAGAAATTCCCAAAACGATTTATTGAAATAGGTGTGGCTGAGCAAAACCTTGCAAGTGTCGCAAGTGGAATGTCGGCAATGGGAAAGATTCCTTTTATCTCTTCATACGCAATGTTCTCACCAGGAAGAAATTGGGAGCAAATCAGAACTACGATTTGTTATAACGACCGCAAGGTGGTGATTGCGGGCTCACACGCAGGTATCTCTGTTGGCCCTGATGGTGGTACGCACCAAGCAGTCGAAGACCTCGCTCTCACTAGAGTAATCCCGAATATGGTTGTCATCTCTCCATGTGATGCAATAGAAGCAAAGAAAGCGACCATCGCGTCCTCAAAAACAAAAGAACCGACATATATTCGTCTCGCTCGCGAGAAAACCCCAATTATCACCACAGGAGACACACCATTTGAAATTGGAAAAGCACAGATTGTTTGGACACCAGAAATTGGTATCGCCCAAGTTGGCATTATCGCAACAGGTGCACTCGTTCACAAAGCAATTCTTGTCGCCAAAGAATTAGAGAGTGCGGGAACGAAAGTAAAAGTCATAAATCTTGCTACTATTAAACCGCTTGATGTAGATGCTATTGTGGCACTCGCAAAAGAAACCAAAGCCATCGTCACTGTCGAAGAACACCAAATTATTGGCGGAATGGGAAGTGCAGTTGCAGAATGTTTATCACAAAACTATCCTGTACCAATAGAATTCATCGGGGTACATGATAAATTCGGTCAATCAGGCACTCCAATTGAACTTTTGGAACATTACGGAATGGGGACAACACACATCACAAAAGCCGTTGAAAAAGTTTTACAGCGAAAATAAACAAACCCCGCTTTTTGTGCAGGGTTTTGCTTGTTGAAATTTTTTAATTAGGGTTAAGGCTCGAGATGATCGCAAGCTCACAGCAAGTGTGCTGTACCTTCAATTTGTTTGATATCTTTACAAATTCAAACCGGAGGTTTTCATGCTTGGTATTATTGGGAACATCATCATGTAGTTGAAGAGAATTAATCCTTGCTTCAATTTTTCTTAATTGCTTTCCCACAGAAAGCAATCTTAAAAGAACGCTCATTTTTACCATATACTGTGTTTTTTATTACTCGAATTATAGCAAATTTATCTTCTTTTGTCAACTAAAAATACCCTTGATAATCAAGGGTATTTTTAGTTCTTATTTTAAATCTTACTTTCCTGATGATTCTTGGCCTTTATTTACTAAACCAAGAAGTTCATATATTTATTTTATTAATATATTTAGTTTATTTTCTCTGGTTTATAATCCGCAGGCGCTTTAGCAAGGAAATCTTCTAGCTCTGCCCGTGTGAGCAATCCTTTCTGTGCTCCAACTTTCTGCACGACTGACATTGAATTGATTGGTGCCCAAGAGAGTGCTTCGGGAATTGTTTTACCGATCAATAGTGCGGTTGTAAATGTAGAGGAGAAGGCATCACCTGCGCCAGTGCGTTCAAATGGCTGGTGTGGATATACTGGCATGAACCATGCTTCATTTCCATCATATGCGTATGCACCCTTAATACCATCAGTCATCACGATAATCTTTGGACCGAGCGCGCGTAATTTGTCCATGAGTTTTACTTTATTTTTTTCTTTGGTGTCCAAAATTCTCTGTGCTTCTTCATAGTTACAGAAAAATACCTCAGTATGCGCATAAATATCTTTGAGTGTTTCGATACCAAGCTTCATCTGAAATGTGCCCGGCTGAAAGGCGAGTTTGACGCCTGGGTGTTGTTTTAAATATTCAGCAATCTGAAGGTGGTAGTCGGTTGAATTAGAAGCGAGAGATGATAGATACATCCATTTCGGTTCAGGTAAATTCATAGGAAATGAATAAGGGAATTCTGTATGCTTTACAAAAATAGTTCGTTCAACATCATACCAAAGAACATAATGATAGTTTGAAGGCAAACCTTTTACGATTTGCATATAATCAGTATGCACATTGTCTTTTATGAGTGATTCGAGATTTTCTTTACCTATCTGATCATCACCCTGATATGACATGAGGTAGGAATTAACACCGAGGCGAGAAGCGGAAACGGCTGCATTTGGACTATTACCAACAGCGTGACATATCTCTGCTGATTCATACGGTATTTTATCTCCAAAACGCACGCAAAGTTTGCAATTTTCTTGATCAAGATCACACGATGCTTCAGCATCGGTAATTCTAATAAATGGTTCTGTAACAATATCGCCAATAGCGATAAAATCTATCTGTTTTTCCATGAATTTCATTATATCACGATATGATATAATGAAAATATATTTATGCTTTCAGAAGATTTGATACTAAAAATTAAAGAACTTAATTTACCGAAGGGAGAATATCTAGTTTCTGGTAGTGCCATTTTAGATGTTCTTGCAATACGGAAAGCGAATGACATAGATTTACTTGTTAGTCCACAACTTTTTCAATACCTAAAAGATAAGTGCGGATGGAAAGAAAATGATTCATACAAAACAACTATTTCTCATCCTGAGGGAAAGGCGGAAGCGAAGAAAATCTTAGATTTTATGAAGGAACAATACACACTTTCAGACATAGTCCAAAGTGCTTTTATATATGAAGATGTGCCATTTATAAATCTTAAAATTTTATTACAGGCAAAAAAACAATTGAATAGACAAAAAGACCAAGAAGATATAAAGAACATAGAAAATTACCTAAAAGATAGTTTTGTTGCCTAATTACGATATAATCAATATATGAAAACACTACGAGAATACATAAAAGAAGCAGATGCGAAGGGAATTGCCATCGGTCATTTCAATATCTCAAACCTTGAAGCATTACATGGAATTTACAATGCAGCGAAAAAGCTTGATGTGCCTGTCATTATCGGTCTTTCTGAAGGCGAAGAAGAATTTGTCGGCAAGCATGAAGCTGTGGCGCTTATCAAAAGTATCCGCGAGGACAAGCAGTATCCTATATTCCTCAATGCTGATCATCATTACAGTTTCGAAAGCGTCAAAGGAGCGATTGATGCCGGCTATGATTCAGCAATTATTGATGCAGTAAAACTTCCACTTGAAGAAAATATCGCGCTGACGAAGAAATGCGTCGAATACGCTCGCGAAGTAAGCAAGCGCGAGAATCGAGATATCCTTATAGAAGCAGAACTCGGCTTCATCGGTCAGTCATCAAAAATTCTTGATGCTATTCCTGAAGGCGTCTCTGAGGCGACCATGACAACCCCAGAAGATGCAAAAGCATTCGTTGATGCAACAGGCATAGACCTACTCGCCCCATCCATAGGAAACATTCACGGCATGGTGCGTGGAGGCAATCCACGACTGCATCCCGAGCGCGTGCGCGCAATCCGAGAAGTTACCGGTATCCCACTTGTCCTACACGGAGGATCTGGCACGATGATCGGGGATTTCATAGATTGCATCAAGGCCGGCATAGACATCGTCCACATTAATACTGAAATCCGCGTGGCATACAAAGAAGCGTTAGAGAAATCTCTCGCTGATAATCCAAACGAAGTCGCTCCGTACAAATTCCTCGAACCCGCAGTTGAAGCTATCGAGAAAGTCGTCGAAGCAAGATTAAAATTATTTAACAACATTACTGAATAAACAATAATCTTTTCTTACTCTAATGTTCGTTAGAACATTAGAGTAAGAAGTAAAAGTGATGCAAAAGACTTATCGGGAGTTAGAAAGAATACTAAAAGGAGTGGCGAGTCATCGAAGAATACAAATCCTCGACCTTTTATACAGAAAACCCGAAATGTCTGTTATAGAAATTTCAGAAGAGTTATCATCTGAATTTAAAAATATTTCTGCTCACATCAATAAAATGACAACATCTGGTCTTGTTATAAAAAGAAGTGCAGGAAGTGCGGTGAGAAACAAACTTACAAATCGTGGTAAAAACATTCTAAAGTTCGTTAGAACATTAGAATAAGAAATTATGGATATTAAAATGAATTTAAAAGACGAAATAAAAAAGTTTTTCAAGGGTGATGTTGAGGATGATGATGCGTCGCGAACGAAGTATTCGCGCGACGCGTCGCTTCTAGAAGTCCGCCCAGAAATAATTGTCTTCCCTAAAGACAGTGCTGATATAAAAGCACTTGTGAAATGGGTAAGCGACCACAAGGTAGAATTTCCAAATATCGCGCTTACACCTCGCGCCGCGGGAACATGTATGTCAGGTGGAGCGATTGGTGAGTCAATCATTATTGATTTTACGCGATACATGAACACTATTCATTCAGTAGAAAAAGTGGCTCCATTTGAGATAACACCCAAATTCCCAAATGCACACCCTGTCACCATTACAGGCGAAGCGGTTGTAGAGCCCGGATGTTTCTATCGTGATTTTGAAATAAAAACATTAGAACAAGGATTGCTCTTGCCATGCTATACCGCTTCAAAAAGCATCAATGCTGTTGGTGGAATGGTTGGCAACAATTCTGGTGGTGAAAAAACTCTTGGGTATGGAAAAACAGAAGATTACATAAAAGAATTGCAAGTTGTTTTTGCTGATGGGAGGGAATACACAGTTCGCCCACTTTCAAAGAAGGAATTGTATGCAAAAATTGCACAAGGAGATTTTGAGGGCGACATCTACAAAAATATTTATTCGCTCATTCAAAATAATGCAAAAGAAATTTCAGACGCAAAGCCACATGTTTCCAAAAACTCTGCCGGATATTATTTATGGAATGTTGTAAATCCTGAGGGAGCGGAGCGAGCAGAGGGAACAGGAGAAGAGCAGGCCTTCTTTGATTTAACAAAACTAATTGTCGGATCACAAGGCACACTCGGCGTTATCACAAAAATCACATTTCATCTTGTTGAACAAAAGCCTGTTTCAAAACTTGTTTCTATTTTTATGACAGATATTTCTCGTCTTGGTGAACTCGTTGATGCAATTCTTCCTCATCAACCAGAAAGTTTGGAGTCATACGACGACGCAACACTCAAACTCGCAATTAAATTTTTACCTGATTTTTATAGAAAGAAAGGATTATGGGGAATGATTAAATTCATGTGGAGTTTTTGGCCAGAGGTTGGAATGATTTTAACTGGCGGACTACCAAAATTAATGTTGCTTGTTGAATTTGCTGGAAAAAATGAAAAAGAAATAGACGCTAAAGCTCGCGCATGTGTCAGAAATATAATTTCATTTGGTTTTAAACATCGAATCACTTCGTCAGGGGCAGAGTCAGAAAAATATTGGGATATTAGACGCGAAAGTTTTGCGCTCCTTCGAAAGCATGTGAAGGACAAACACACAGCACCATTTATTGATGACATTATTGTTCGACCAGAATATTTGCCAGAATTTTTACCTAAACTCAATAGTATTCTGAAGGAATATCCGATCACCTATACAATTGCCGGACACGCAGGTAATGGGAACTTCCATATTATTCCGCTCATGGATTTCTCTAGCCCAACAACAGCAAAAATTATTCTAGAATTATCAGAGAGGGTTTACACGCTCGTACTAAAATACAACGGTTCAACAACCGCTGAACATAATGATGGTATTATTCGTTCGCCATTTATACTACAAATGTTTGGCGCATATATTTATCGTTTATTTGAAGAAACAAAAAACATTTTTGACCCTAAAAATATACTCAATCCTGGTAAAAAAATCGGTGGAACAAAAGAATACATAAAGGAACATATAATCAAAGAAAAACCAAAAACACCCCACGGATCATGATTTTGGAGCCTTGCATTTAAGCATATTTAGTGTTACTATACTCTCCTATGTTAACAATAACCGCAACAAAGCGAAGTAAGACAGACAAGCTTACAACTGTACGAAGTAACGGTATGGTTCCAGCTGTCGTCTATGGCGCTCGCGTGGAAAACACATCGATTTCCGTGCCGAGCATCACCTTTAAAAAGGTCTTCAAAGAAGCCGGCGAATCAACTGCAATCACACTTGATCTCGACGGAGTAAAAATCGATGCCCTTATTCATGATGTGCAGGTTGATCCAGTTCATGGATTTCCAATCCATATTGACTTCCTCGCAATCGACATGAACAAGCCAATCGAAGTGGCAATTCCAC
>CAYXYC010000014.1:9186-15421 GCA_964469225.1 uncultured Candidatus Saccharibacteria bacterium
CTCGAATTCGTTGGTCTTGCACCAGCAGAAAAAAATGGTCTTGGTGCACTCGTGAAAGTTATTCATGAAGTTGAAGTAAAAGGTCTTCCAAAAGACATTCCTCATACACTCGGTGTTGATGTGTCAGGACTTGAAACACTTGAAAACCAAATTCATGTTAAAGACATTGTGCTACCAGTCGGAGTTGAGATGATTACTGAAGGCGAAGAAGTTGTCGCACTCGTAACTACAATCAAGGAAGAAAAAGAAGAATCTGCTCCTGTTGATCTCTCTGCAATAGAAGTAGAAAAGAAAGGTAAAAAGGAAGAAGAAGCAGAACCAGCAGAATAACAAAACATACAAAAATCCTCCGACCAAAATCGGAGGATTTTTGTATGATATAATAAAAAACATGAATCGCAGTATTCGATATTTTTTGATTGTCCTTATTGGAATAATTCTCTGTGGACCATTCATTCAAACAAAAACAGTATTTGCTAATAGTGCACTTGATAACGCACAAGCTGATAAAGCACGACTTCAAAATGAACTTGACGCACTTGAAAATGAAATCGCGCAAAAACAAAAAGAACTAAGTGCACAAAAAGGGCAATCAGTATCACTCTCTCGTGATATAGCCATTTTGACTACACAGATTAAAAAAGCTCAACTTGATATTAAAGCCAGAAATCTAACTATTCAAAAACTGGGCGGAGAAATTAATCAGAAGGCCAAAAAAATTAAAACACTTACAGAGAAGATTGAAATAGAACAAGAGTCACTTGCACAACTTATTCGTAAAGACAGAGAACTCGACGACAAATCTTTACTCGGCGTTATCTTGGCAAACGAAACACTTTCAGAAGCATATAGTGATGTTGCATCATTTGGATCAATCAAGAAAGAAATAAAACAATCTGTTGACGAAATCAGAGGTGTTCGCACTGAAACAGAATCAGAAAAGAAAACACTTCAAAAAAAGAAAGACGAGGAAACAGATGTCAAAGCGAAACTCGAAGACAACAAGCGTCAAGTTGAGCGAAATGAAGCTGAAAAACAAAAACTGCTTTCAATTAGCAAAAACAAAGAAGTTGAATACCAAAAAGTGCTTGCCGAGAAAGCGCGCAGGCGTTCTGAAATCTTGGCAGCAATCTTCAACCTTGTTGGTGGATCTCAACAAATTAACTTCGAAACCGCTCTCGGATACGCAAACGAAGCAAGTAAACAATTTGGTATTGACCAAGCGTTCTTGCTCGCAGTGCTTACCCAAGAAAGTAATCTTGGAAAAAATGTCGGGCAATGTTATGTGACAGATTTCCAAACAGGATCGGGTGTTGGAAAGAACACAGGTACACCTTTTAAGAATGTTATGGCTGTCGCTCGTAAGGGCGATCCAGACAAAGGTGATATCAAGTATTTTCTTGTAATCACAGAGAAGTTAGGACTTGATCCAGCAAAAACAGTGGTTTCTTGCCCAATCCCTAGTGCAGGAGGATATGGTGGGGCAATGGGACCAGCACAATTTATTCCATCTACATGGAAAGGGTTTGAAAATAGATTGCGAGCAATACTAGGAAAGGATGCTAATCCATGGAACCCACATGATGCTTTTATGGCATCAGCAATGTACCTAACAGACCTTGGGGCCATCGGTGATAGCGTGAGCGCCCAACAGCGAGCAGCGTGCAAATACTATGGTACCGGTGGGTCATCCTGCTCGTATAGTAACAGTGTTATGAAATTAAAGCGTGGAATTCAAGCCAATATTGACCTGTTGCAAAATTAGGGTTTGCATGGTAAGATGGCCAAACAATATGAAGAAAAATACACACCCTAAATACAGTGCTCAAGCAAAAGTTACCTGCGTCTGCGGGGCATCTTTTGGCGTTGGTTCAACACTTGATTCAATGAACATTGAAATTTGTAGTCAGTGTCATCCATTTTTCACCGGTAACGACAAAGTTCTAGATACTGCTGGACGCGTTGACCGCTTTAACAAAAAGCGCGCTGCTGCAAATAAAAAATAACTTCCTCAAAAAATCGCTCTTTCAGAGCGGTTTTTTGTTTGCCAACTAAAAATTTTATAATTCTTAATTTTGTAATTTTATAAAAAATGTTCTAATGAATTAATTTTAAAACATTTGATAATTTAAATATTATTTAAAAATTAAAAATTTGAAATCAAAAATTATGCCCCTAGACCTTGAACAACTAAAAAAAGATCACAAAACAAGTTACTTCGCACACGAATACGAACGCCTCCTTGCCGAAGAAATAAAAGTGAATGATATGGTAGCGACTGACGAGAGTTTGCGTGATTTAGCTGATGAAGAATTGCAAAATATCCGTTTCCAAAAAGAAGCAATTGAGCGACAAATTGAAGAAATCCAAAAATCAGATAAAGAGGAGGAGGAATTCCCAAATGAAATCGTGCTCGAAGCCCGCGCTGGTGCAGGTGGAGATGAGGCATCGCTTTTTGCACTTGAGCTTGTTGAAATGTACGAACGATATGCAACTATAAAAGGTTGGTCATGTAAGCATCTCGATGAATATACTCTTGAAATAAAAGGTGGAGATGTTTATAAATTGCTTCGATATGAAACTGGTGTTCACCGTGTTCAGCGTATTCCAGCAACAGAAAAAAATGGACGCATTCATACTTCAACAGCATCAATTGCTGTTTTGCCAATTCGAAAGAAAAGCAAGATTGAAATTAATCCAGCAGATTTGGATATGGAATATTCTCGTTCAGGAGGTGCTGGTGGACAAAATGTTAACAAGGTTGAAACAGCAGTGCGACTCATTCATAAGCCGACAGGTATCGATGTCCGTTCGACATCCGAGCGTTCACAGCTTGGTAATAGAGAAAAAGCGATGTCTATTCTCTTATCTAAACTTCAAATGCTCAAAGACGAAGAAGAAGCAAAGAAATATTCTGGAGACCGTAAAGCTCAAATTGGAACTGCCGACCGAAGTGAAAAAATACGGACATATAATTTTCCCCAAGACCGAATTACCGACCATCGAATAAAACAATCATGGTCTAATATTCCAGGAATCATGGAAGGAAATATTCAGAAAATTATTGATGCGCTTGCAAGTGGAACAGTAGGGGAAGCGGAGGAAGAATAAAAATAAAGGAACCCATTTCAAGCTAAAACCCAAATAAACAGTTGATATTAATAACACAGGGTAGATTAGTTGTGTATTTGTTGCTTATGTGGTATACTTATACCTAGTAGTTAGCGTATGTTTTGGTTCTTGTTTCATTCTTCGTTGTGAAAAACATTGAGGCGTGTAAATGAAATCAGCTATTGCGATTACATTTATAAATTAGTTTTCTTCAAGTGTGATGTATGAAAGTACGCGCACAAGAAGCACATTGTCATATATGGCAAAGAAGTTGTATGTTGGTGGTCTTCCTTATAAGACTACTAACGATGAGCTCAAGTCTCACTTTGAGCAAGCTGGTGCAGTTGCATCAGCAACCATTATCATGGATAAAATGACTGGTCGCTCAAAGGGCTTCGGTTTCGTTGAAATGGAAAACGATGCTGATGCTGACAAAGCTATCTCAATGTTTGACGGTAAAGATTTCGAAGGTCGAAATCTTACAGTCAACGAAGCAAGACCAATGGAAGCTCGCCCACAAAGTGGTGGTTTCCGCGGAAATCGATAATCTAATCGATATATCTATCACAAAAATTCCCAACTCGAAAGAGGAGGGGATTTTTGTTTTGTGCATAGCGAGTAGAAAATAAAATAAGTAGTGTCCTCCGTGCGTGTGGAAAGACCGTGAATACATATATCGAATCTTACAGATTCTATACACCTTTCATATTTTTAAAAGAATGTCTTTTAAAAATATATTCAAGGTTTTCGATTCTTTCTCGTACACACAGTAGTGTGTGTCTCACACGCAAAAACTACCCCTTAGGGTAGTTTTATTTGTGCGTGTGGAAAGAATCGAACCCTGATAGGACTGCGATTTCAACACACAGATTACTGTGTAAGAAATCGGGAGCTTTGGACCTCTGTCTTTTAAACGGCAGTGAGTTAAAAAATAAAAAGGTTATACCGTCCTGCGTGCGTGTGGAAAGAATCGAACTTTCGACCTCTGTCTTATCAGGACAGCGTTCTACCACTGAACTACACACGCACGCAAGAAATTAACACCTTTTTATTTTTAACGAACGAACCGTTTAGCACCCCAAGGACAGCGTTCTACCACTGAACTACACACGCGAAAAGAAACAGGATTACTATACCAAAAACTTTGAAAAATCGCAATTTTTTGCTATAATTTGAGCGCCTGAACAAGGCATTTTCTTTATATGGAACCCGAGAATAAAAACAGCAAAATAGCATGGTGGCTACCGGGAATAAAGGTTTTTATAAAAATTTCTGGATGGATTGTCCTTCCAGCGCTGATAGCTGTTTTACTTGGGAATAAACTTGATTCGCAATTTAACACAAAATCATTCTTTGTTTTTTTGTGCATTGCTTTATCCTTTATCATTTCTATGATTATGGTAATTAGAATATCTATTAATTACGGAAAAACAGACACTAAAAGAAATGACGACTAAATCTGATCAATTAATTAAAAATACAGAGGTGGTTACAACAGAAAGCACGCAAGAAGAAGTGCACCATGAATCAACACTCTACGCTGAACCGATTCTTCATATCGGATCTTTTACTGTAACTAATGCGCTCTTAACAAGTTGGATTACTGTTTTTGTTCTTATAATTATTTTTGTTGTAATACGAATTCGCATTAAAAGTATTCCTCGTGGCATTCAAAATCTTTTTGAATATGTACTAGAAGGAGCCGAGTCACTTGCAAACCAAGTAACAGGAGATGCGCGTATTACAGCGAAGGCACTTCCGATAGTTTTTTCTGTATTCCTTTTCGTTCTTATAAATAACTGGCTTGGGATTTTGCCAATAGGCGGATTTGGTCTTATTGAAATAACTGAACACGGTAAAACATTTATCCCTCTTATTCGTAGTGGCACGGCTGACATAAACGGCACACTTCCGCTTGCGATACTATCTGTTCTTGGCGCAAATCTTTTTGGTATTTTTTCTATTGGTATTTGGAAAACCTTTAATAAATATGTTAATCTGAAGGCGCTCGGAACGATTATAACGAAGATTCGCAAGGATCCAATGATCATTATGACCGCTCCGATTATGTTTGCTGTGGGCTTTTTGGAACTTGTAGGAGAATTGGCAAAAATCGCATCACTGTCGTTCCGTCTCTTTGGAAATGTGTTCGCAGGAGAAGTGCTTCTTGCGTCGATGGGTGCAATATTTGCATACCTTGTGCCAACACCGTTTCTGTTTCTCGAAGTGTGTGTTGGTTTGATTCAAGCATTCATCTTTTCAATTCTTACACTTGTTTACTATACAATCGCATCTCAAGATCATGATCACGACGAAGAACACGAACGACATGAGCCTGCGAGAGAAGAAGTCGCACATGCGCATTAACAATGAGGTCAATCATTATTAGATAATTATTTAAAAATATGGAAAACATAGAACATATTCCAGAAATTGCAAAAGCGTTAGCTATTGGTCTTGGAGCAATTGGACCAGGTATTGCAATCGGACTTATTGGTTCGAAAGCAATGGAAGCAATTGGACGCAATCCAGAAGCATCAAACAAAGTTTTCGTTCCGATGCTTATCGCATCTGCGTTCGCTGAAGCGATTGCTATTTACGCACTCGTTATCGCGTTCTCAATCAAGTAATATCAATTGGCGACTAGTCACTAGCAGTTAGCAATCTCTATCATTGTTAATTGTTAGAATCTAGGTGCTAATACTAATATTTTCACTTTAGAAACTTTACAACTTTTCACTTTATAACTTCCTCATGGATTCATTTATCGAAACATTTCATATTGATTTTGGTATTATCATCGCTCAAGCGGTGAACTTTGCTATTGTTCTTTTTATCTTTTATTTCCTGGCCTATAAACCACTCAAAAAGGTAATGAAGGAACGCACTGAGAAAATCGAAACTGGACTCTCTGATGCAAAAACAAACAAAGAACTCCTTTCAAAGACAGAAAAAGAATACACAGAGATACTCGCAAAAGCAAAAGAAGAAGCACACGCACTTTTCCAAGAAGGGAAGCGTGATGCCGAGAATAAGCGCGCGGATATGCTTGCACAAGCAAGTAATGATGTCGAACAGATGATTACAAACGGCAAGAAAATCCTTGAAGCAGAGAAGAATAAAA
>CAYXYC010000015.1:0-6346 GCA_964469225.1 uncultured Candidatus Saccharibacteria bacterium
CCCCCCTACTCCGTCGTTAGACCATCAAACTCAGGAGCGCTTGCTTCTGCTTCGGATTTTGTGGCTCTCACAACCCCGTCTTTGTGATGAGATGGAGAATAGATAGTATATAGTTTCAAAGCTTCAGTTGCTGAAGTATTAATAACATTATGCTTCGCGCCTGCTGGCACAATAACCGCATCACCACCACTGACAGTGTACTCGGTACCATCAATAATCACTTTTCCCTCCCCTTTTTCAAAACGAAAAAACTGATCATTATCATAATGTGTTTCTGTTCCAATTTCTTCCTTCGGCAACAAAGACATCAACACAAGCTGAGAATGCACGCCCGTGTAGAGAACATGACGAAAATCGGTATTCTCCTCTGTTAATTTTTCTATGTTATTTTTGTAGCCTTTCATGGATATATTCTATCATAATCACATAAAATGATTTTTTATTTGACAAAAATAAATAAAATGATATAGTAAATAAAAATAATTGCAAAATGAAATTTAAGAATAAGTTGATTTTACCGTTTGTTGAGAATGGTTTAGTGCTTGGAGTTCCATTGCACTATAAAAAGGGTGAGAGAGTTTACTTTTTAGCTGGACCAATTAAGGGAGGAAATGACTGGCAATCAAGAGCTATTAAAATACTCTGGAAGAAAGACCCTGATGCCTACATCGTCTGCCCGTGTAGATATAAGACAGATCATGAATTATTTAATAATTCACTATTAAATGAAAAAACACGCCCGTTAATAAATGTCTACAAACCCTTTAAAGATCAAACAACTTGGGAACGATATTATATGATGGAAGCATCGTATTATGGTTCAATCATCTTTTGGCTTCCTCGCGAAGACAAAAACAATCCTCGCCCCAAAGAAAAAGGTCCGTACGCTCGTGATACCTACGGTGAACTTGGAAGATGGAGCATAAAAAGTTCCAGACCTGATATTTTTTCTTATAAATCATCAGAACCAAGAGTTAATCTCGTAATTGGTGCGGAAAAAAAGTTTCATGGGTTAAGTGTTATCCAAAAGAATGTTCACGAAGATCATGGTAAACAATTTCAAATTTATCCGACACTTCGATCAACCGTCTTAGAAGCGGTAGAGCTTGGAAAGAAAACAAATCCGTAAGTATTAAGTTAAAATTTAATACTCAAAAAGGCACCCTCACCAGGGTGCCTTTTTATTTTATCTCTCCCTCCACTCTTCCTCCTGTCTGCATAACAATTTTTCTTTCAATTCTGGGTGGGCCATAATCGCCTCAACTGCTTTTTCAAGGCGTACACCCTGTGAACCCTTCAAAAGAATAACATCACCCTTTTTCACCATTCCTTTCAAAAAATCAAGAGACTGCCCAACCGCATCAAAGTGATAAATATTTTTATTTGTAAATCCTGATTCAAGCGCGCCGTTGCCAATAAATTTTGACCGTGGCCCCACAAGCACAAGAATATCAACAATCACTGACGCTTTTATCCCAACTGCTTTATGCGCCTCTTCGGTGAATTTTCCAAGTTCAAGCATGTCACCAAGAACGGCAATTGATCGCTTTGCTCCCATCTTTGCGAGCGTATCAAGCGCTGACTCAACAGCAACGGGCGAAGCATTATATGTATCATCAATCAAAATTGAATTATTAATTCCTTCAAGCAACGATGAGCGTCCGGGTGGTAATTCAAACTGCGACACGCTAGATATTGAAGCGAGTAAATCACATCCCGCCTCATGGGCACACGCAATAGCAGCGAGGATAGACCCTGCGAAATGTTCACCGATAATTCTTGGCACAATCACAGGAAAAGTATTTCCTCCGTATGACAATTTGAAAGTTAAACCGTATGGTATTGTTTTTTTATTACTTTCAGAATCACCGGTTAAATAGTCAACATAACTTGCATGATATGTTGCGGTATCAGAAAGACCGTATGACACAGTCCGACGATGCGCCTTCTCATGGAGCGCGTATACTTTCTCATCATCTTGATTAAGGATGAGCGTACCTTCTTCTTTGAGAGCAAACACAATCGCGCTTTTTTCTTCAATAATTTTTTCTGGTGTACCAAAAAATTCCACATGCACCGGCTTATCTGGAAAACGGGTTACGACAACCATATCTGGTGCAAGCCATTTCGCAACACTAGTAATATCACCCGGCTTGCCCGCTCCAACTTCAAGTACAAGCCATTCGGGATATGCGCGTTTCTTGAGAATAAGAGCAAAGCCATGAGCGATATTTTCTGTCCAAAGAAAGAAATTATTCCAACCATTTGGCACTCCGAGAATAGTCAGTGGTAAACCGATTTCACTATTAAAACTTTTCTCACTTTTGCGAACCGATTTGAATTTTGAAAGCACGGTAAAAATCGCATCCTTTGTTGATGTTTTGCCGACAGAGCCAGTAACCACAATAATTTTCGGCTTATATTTTCTGAGTACCGACTTTGCTTGCCAGGTAAGTATCCTGACAATAATATTCTTTGCGATTGATTTTGCTGTTGTAGAGTAATTCATCATAAAAAATTATCGATCAGGCGAGACAACATAATAATTGAGTAAAAATTTCGTTATATTTATGAACGGTGGAATGAGAGTTTGCGAAGCGTATTTTGCCCCGTGTGGATTTTTGATAAACATAAAGACAAGGAATTTGGGATCATACGCTGGGAAATATCCAAAGAAAGAATGGAGGTGACGATCTTCATAGTATCCTTTTCCATTTTCTCGTGCTACTTGCGCCGTACCCGTCTTTGTGGCGATACTATAATGCTCCATTTTATGCGCCCCTTGATCATATGATTCAAATACATGAATAAGCATTCGTGTAATTGTTTCTGATGTCTCTGGTTTAATAATTCCAGTTCTTGTATATGGATATTCGGGCATTTTTGAAAGCCCTGTTTCGTAACGAATCTGCTTCACAAAATGAGGAACGACAAGATTCCCTCCGTTGGCAATAACAGAGAATGCTCTTGCGGTAGCAATCGGGGTCAAGGCAATTCCTTGTCCGAACGATGCGTTGGCGTATTCAATATCACGAGGACTATCAATATTTTTAATGAGCCCTGATGTTTCGTTTGGTAAATCAATCCCTGTTTTCTCACCAATCCCATACGCTTTCATATATGAACGGAAACGATCATGTCCAAGTTTGTTTTCAACAAACACCATACCAGTATTTAGTGATTGATCGAGCACTGTCTGCATCGTTGAGAGTCCGCGCGCTTGCTTGTCGAAGTTCATAATTTGCTTTTTGTTAACCGTCACTACACCGGCATCAAAATATGTCGTTTGTGGAGTAAGCACTCCGGCATCAAGCGCGGCTGCCATTACGAGTGGTTTAATAACTGAACCCATTTCAAAAACACTCTCGACAAACGCGTTACGATAAATACTCGGATCAGATACTGAGCCAAATGAATTCAAATTAAAATCTGGCGCGCCAGAGAGCGCATATATTTCACCCGTTTTTGGATTGATGATTATTCCCCACGCTTCATCGGCATTCCATTTTTCGCGAGCAGTATGAATTTCAGATTCTAGTGCGTTTTGTACTGTTGGCTCAATAGTTGTAACGATATCACCGTGCGGTCCATCGTCAGAAAAAGATTCACGAATATTTGAAAAAACTTCAGCAAAAAAATTCAAATATGTATTACTTCGTGGACGAAGCAAAGTCTTTTCATAAAACCGTTCCAGTCCATATTGACCGACACGCGTATCACCTTTGTATGCCAAAAATCCAAGTGTATGTGAAGCAAGCGAATCCCCTGAATAAAATCGCCATGTATCAGGCTCAACCAAAATACCAGTGAGATTGAGAGCTCTGATTTTATCTGCCTGTTCTTTTGTTAAACGAGTTGCAAGTTCTTCGTATGGATCATTTTTCTTTTCGCTTTTCGCAAAAAACACATCCTGAGGAATATCAACAATAGGCTTGATGGCTTGGTATATCGCCTCAGCATTTTCACTAATTTTTGAAGGACTCATTGCAAGCTTAAAACCCGAAGATACATTTGCTGCCGAAACGAGCGAGCCGTCTTTACGAGACAAAAATATATCACCACGATCAAGAATCGCTTGTTTTGAATTATATTGACCGTCAATTCGTTTTTCAAATTGCTCATTCTGAATAATTTGGAGAAAAAACAATTTGAGAATTATAAGAAGAGCGACAAGCAAAAACGCAAAAGAAATTATTCGTATGCGTAATCTAAGTCCCGATATTTTCATATATTAGCGACGAGCGACTGACGCGCCATCTCGTGATGCAAAAATAGATTTTGTATTTTCAATATAGCCACGGGAGAGCGCAAATGATTTATCAATTGTGTTAGTTTTTGCAAGGTATGTAACCTCTAGTTGACTAACAGAGTCGCCGAGTGACTGTATAGTCATATCGAGAGACTTTCGAGCAATGACATTGAAAGTAATGGATGAAATGCCATAAAAATAAACTCCAACAAGCATACAAAATGTCACAAGAAGTACGCGAAAAACAGTCAGTTGAGCCTGCGGATTTCCTTGTATTTTTTTTGTAAATGTTTGTGATGTCATATTTTTTCTATAATTCTTAATTTTGCGCTTCGAGCCCGTGGGTTTTCTTCTAATTCTTTTTCACTTGGCACAATCGGTTTCTTTGTAATGACATGAGCATGTCCCAATGTTTTGTACGAAAGAAAGGTGTGTTTGACGATTCGATCTTCGAGTGAGTGAAATGAAATGATTGCCATTCGTCCACCTTTTTCTAATCTCTCAAATCCCTTCTTGATTCCCTCTTCGATATTCTGTAATTCTCGGTTCGTTGCAATACGGATTGCCTGGAATGTTCGTGTTGCTGGATGAATCTTCATTCGTCTATATGCCCCACCAACCGCACTGTCGATGATTTCAACTAAATCAAAAGTTGTTTCAATTGGTGCGATTATTCGAGCCGAGACAATTGCGTGGGCAATTTTTCGAGCAAACTTTTCTTCACCAAATCCGTAAATAATATCAGCGAGTGTTTTCTCTTCCCATGTGTTTACGATGTCGTATGCAGTTACATCGCCTTCTTGTGGGTTTTTCTGCATTGTCATCATAAGTGGTTCGTCTTTCTTGAAAGAAAATCCTCTGCCGGCATCTTCTAGTTGGAATGAACTAATACCGAGATCAAGCATTACACGATCAACATGTGTGATATTAAGTGAATCAAGTATGGTATCTAGGTCTTGAAATCCTGCAATCAGAAAAGTAGTGTCATGCTTCATATCACCAAGCGCAATTGTTGCTCGTGGGATTGCATCCTCATCAAGATCAAGTCCGATAATCTTCACACTATCCCCAAATCGCTTCACGATTTCAGCGGTGTGACCTCCGCCACCGAGCGTTCCATCGAGGATGATATCGCCCGAGCGGATAGTTAGTCCGTCAATCGTTTCGTCTTTGAGTACAGAAATATGTGCCATATGTTAAAGAACTCCTATCTGCCCCAATTTATCCGCGAGGGCGTCTGCCTGTTTTTCAACCACTTTTTTGTAATCGTTCCATGTCTTTTCGTTCCAGATTTCTGCGCGGTTCTGAACGCCAATCACGACAACTTTACTGGTAAGACCTGAACGAATTTTTAAATTTTCCGGGATTAATATTCGGCCGTTTGAGTCAACATCTACGCCAACCGCCTGACCAAACATAAATCGCGAAAAACTTCTATTATCACTCGCAAGCATTGATGAATCAGATAATTTACTTGAAATTTTTTCCCACTCTTTAGCAGTAAAAATTGAGAGACAATTATCGAGTCCGGGAGCAACCACCACTTTCTTCCCCATCAGTGCGCGAAATTTAACCGGAAGCGACATGCGGTTTTTGTCATCAAGTGTATGTGTGTATTCTCCGATTAACATAATAATTTTCTTGTGAGATTTCATTTCCCTAAAACATTTACTTGCAGTAAATGTTCGGGCGACAATTTTCTCTGAAAATTGTTTAGCCCACTTTATCCCACTTGCATTAATTATAAACCACTTCATCCCACATAACAAACAAAAAACCCACTTGATATGTGGATAAGTAACAAGAAAATAAAGACTAGACAAACAAGAAAATTGTGTGATATAATTTATTTCAAACAAGGAGGTATATATGGCACAGTTATGGAGTGTAAGAATACACCCAAAAAGAAAAAGCCGGGGTAATTTAATACCCCTTTCAGTTCTTATCGATCGCTGGTTTAACATTTACGGGAAACGAACCTCGGACCTTATGGGCCTATCATTTTGATGTTAATTTCAGTGTACACACTTTGGTTTAGTTTACTAAATAAATAAAACCCTTGTCTTTACGACAAGGGTTTTATCTTTCTACTTACTA
>CAYXYC010000015.1:6446-13570 GCA_964469225.1 uncultured Candidatus Saccharibacteria bacterium
CTTTCTACTTACTATCTACTTACTTATCCTTCGGTTTCATTAGTGGGAATAATTGAGTCTCCCTAATTGGCTTATCTACCAAAAACGCAAAGAGTCGTTCACCGAAACCGAATCCACATGTTGGAGGCATTCCGTGTTCGAGCATTTCAACGAATTCCCATTCTGGCATCATTGCCTCATCATCACCTTTTTCAATCAATGCCTGCTGAACTTCAAATCGCTCCCGTTGATCTACTGGATCATTAAGTTCAGAGAATCCATTTCCAACTTCACTGCCGGCAATAATAATCTGAAAGCGTTCAGTTAATTCGGGGTTATCCTCGCATGCTTTTGCAAGCGGAGAAACCAACTTTGGATGATGGACGAGAAATGCTGGACCAGAAATATTCTTACGACAATACTTCCAGAGAGTATCCATGAGTCGTTCACGATTAGTTCCATCATATTTTACACCTAGCTCATCTAGTTTATGCTTCATCTCTTTCTCTGTTGCAGAAAGCACATCAATACCTGTCTGAGAGAGAACTTCATTTCGATAATCAACAACTTTCCATTCATCAGCAAAATCAAATGTGTGTCCACGAGTTGTGAATTTTGTTGTACCAAAAACTTCTTGCGCGATTGTCGTATACAAATCTTTTGCGAGCTTCATGCCTTCTTTGTAATTAGCATACGCCATATAAAATTCCATATTTGTGAATTCTTGAATATGTTCAGGACTCGAACCTTCGTTGCGATAAGCGCGACCGATTTCAAATGTTTTTGGAAAACCAGCAGCCATCAATCGCTTCTGCCATAATTCACCAATAGAAATACGCAAGAAAACATCCATATCAAAATCTTTGTGATGAGTCTTGAATGGATTTGCTTCTGCTCCGCCTGTTGTGACTTCGAGTGTCGGTGTCTCAACTTCAAGAAATCCTTTGTCTTTCATAAAGTGTCGTACTGAATCCCAAAAACGAGATTTCTTCTCAAAAAGTTCGCGCAACTCATCACTAGTGAAAATGTCTAAATAGCGCTTACGAAATCGCTCTTCTATGTCTTGTAATCCAGCCCATTTGTCAGGTAGCGGTGCGAGTGCTTTTGTTAGCATTCGCCATTCTTTTACGAGGAGTGTTTGTTGTTCTGTTTTTGTTAGAAAGAGTGTTCCAGTAATTTCAATAAAGTCAGCACTATCAACTGTATCAACAAACAAGTCGAATAAGTCGTCAGAAATCTCGCCTTTCTTTGCCATACCCTGAAAGACGCCAGTACCATCATTGAAATTAAAAAACAAAAGTCCGCCTTGCCCGCGAATTATTGTCACACGGCCAGCGAGTGTTATTTGTGTCTCATCAGAAAGAAGCATTGAAAAACCATCAATAACCTCACGGATAGTATGAGTGCGATTTGTTGTTGCACTAAACGGATTCATCCCCGCTTGTCGAATTTTTTCAAGTTTAACGAGACGAGCATCTCGTAATTCTTCTAATGATGCCATAAAATAATATAGAGGCTTTTCTATTGTATATCAATAAGCGTGTACTTGACCAGCCCCTTTGGTGTCTGAATAGAAACAACATCACCTTTTGTTTTGCCAAAAATGGCTTCGCCGAGTGGTGATTTGTTTGAAATTTTGTTATGAGCCATATCAGCCTCTTCTGCACCAACAATACTGTAAGTAATTTCTTCTTTTGAGCCCTCTTTTTTGACGATTACAGTTGTTCCGATTTCAACTTTATTACTGCGGTGCTTTTTAACAACAACTGCTGACTGAAGAATGTATTCAATTTGATTAATTCTATCTTCGGCTTTTCCCTGATCTTCGCGTGCCTGATGATATTCAGCATTTTCTGACAAATCACCAAGTGCCTTTGCAGCCTCGAGTGATTCAATAATCTCCTTTCTTTTTACTGTTTTGAGGTGTTTCAATTCGTCCTGAAGCGCCTGCTTTTTTTCTTCTGTGATGTAATTTATTTGATCCATAATATAAGCCGATTATACGCGAATACACCCCATAAGTCAAAAGATCTATTTGGTGTATTCTGGAGTGTAAACACTCATAAAATCAAGCGTTTCAGCCATCACGCGCGTCGCGTTTCCTGATGCGGATTTTGGACCGCGTTCCATAAGTACGACAAACGAATATCTTGGTTTTTCATATGGGAAAAATCCCATAATCCAAGAGTTTGTATTTGTGTTTCCGAGTCCAACTTGGGCGGTACCAGATTTCGCAGCAACTTTGACTGCTGGCAAATTGAGTGCGCGCGCGGTACCTATCATAACCGCTTGGCGCATACCCTCTTTCACGACTTTCATTTTTTCTGAATCAATGGGTAGACGCGTAATGAGAGATTCGCGTTCGGTATCACCTCTCAATAAATGAGGAGTTGGTAACACTCCGTCAGTCGCAATACCAGCAACTGCGCGAACCATTTGAATTGGCGTTACTTGAAAGCCGTACTGTCCGATTGATGTGTTATATGTATCACCCACACGCCACGGTTCGCCGTTGAATGTTTTTGATTTCCATTCTGGAGTCGGAATGATTCCATTTTTTTCCCCAAGAAAATCTCCATTTGTTTTTTCACCAATACCAAATAGTTTTGCGTATTTATCAATATTGGCAATACCCATACCTTTTTGGTCTTGGTATCCCCCACCAATTTCATAAAAATAAATGTCAGATGACACAGCGATTGCTTCACGCATATCAACATAACCGAATACATCGTGGTCTTTGAAAATTGATTTCTTTTCAGGAAAGTACGGATTCGGAATCGAAATCGTACCGTTTGCAAAAATTGATTTAAATGGATCAATCACTCCTTCAACAAGTGCACCGTACGCAACGAATGGCTTCACGATCGAGCCTGGCGTATAGAGTCCAGAAACCGCTCTATTGAGAAAGACTTTTCGTCTGTCGGTGAAATACCCACTGATTGTTTTTTTATCTTGGCGAGCAGAAAGAATATTTGAGTTGTATTCAGGATAACTAACAAGAGCAATCAATTCACCATTCTCTATATCCATAATCGCACCTGCTCCACCAGAGAAAGATGAGTTTCGCGCCATGGCAGAGATAGAATCATAAAGTTTATTCTGTACCCGCGAATCAATTGAAAGATGTAATTCATCACCAGGTTTTGGTGGTGTGACAATATTTTCTGATTGGATTTCTCCACTAACATCTGTTTCGGTAATACGAACACCATTCGTACCAACAAGACGATTGTCGTACAATTTTTCAATTCCATCACGACCTATAAAAATATCTTGCCAATAACGCCCTGAGGAATCTTTGGCTGGCGGACTCACATAACCAAGTAGAAGTCCAAAACCAGACTGATTGATATATGCACGAAGTGGTGAAGAAAATTTATTTACATCAGACGGATCCCAGATATTCCACGAAAGCAAAGTGTCACGGCGATCATAGATAAGTCCTCGATCAGCAAAAATAGGTTGTTTAATAAGTGTATTATTCTCACCCTTTTTCGCATAAAATGTCCCTTTTAAAATTTGCAAAACACTAAGACGCCATAGAAAAACAGCACTAACAGCAATAAAAAATACCCCCAGAAAAATCACCGCCCTTTTAGGAATTGCCTGCTCCAACCTACCCTCAAATTGCTGTGTATTAAAATTAGGAAGATTTTTGGAATCAAGAAAAATCTCATCGGGATCTATGGGTTTGCGAAAATGACGAGTGCGACGAAAGAATTTCATAATGAATAGAAAATAACCGAACGACGAAGTTCTGTAATACCAATAAAAAGTCCGATGATAATAATTGCATACACGAGTGGATCAGAAAACACCCCTAGTCCTGCCCCTCCATAGAGCGCATAGACAACAGTATTTATAACAAGGTATTCATAGAATGACTCAAATAAAAATACTCCAATAATAGAGAGTATGACAGTTGCATACCACGGCAAAGTAAAAATACCGATGACAAGCACAACATCAAAAAGTGTCCGTTTAAGATACGAATCCATACCACCCAGTATACCCGAAATATCGTATAGCTAAAAGATTAGCGATCACGAAGAAAGTGAAAAATTGTTCGTATAACAAACAAGACAAGGAAGGCAAAAACGGCATAGAAAACTATCCGTGTTGCAAATAAGAATTTAAGAATAGAAAAGAAAAATAATTTTACTTTTATGAGTGGCGCTTCTGTTCCGTCTGTTTTTGGCCTGCCACCCTTTGTTAAGGCTTCGGCTTTTGTGCGAATATCTTTTATTGATTTTGTAATACGAGAATGATTCGCTATGCGAAATTTTTCGATTGACTGAAACGCGCTAATGATTGGATTTCTGATTGAAGGAGGAATTGCTTTTGTGACAACATCTTCCGTACGAGCAAATGCGTCATCAATCGTGAGTCCTGCGGAAGGCGTGCTTTCTGTTTGTTTTTTTGTTGCGCCGTTTTGTGCTGGCACGAATTTTATATCTTCGGCGGTTGTTCTGTTTTCTATAACAATTGGAGCGCTTGAACCAGTCGCTTGGGTTGAAGAAATAATTTTTGCTGAAATAGCATGATCACCCGCAGTTACGGCCCATGATACAGAAACTTCTTTTACTTGTTCAGCGTTAAGACTGACATCTCGCGCGCCAAGTACTGTGTTTTTGTCATAAAATTCAACGCGAACATTAATCGGTGAACTTTGGGAATTCCAAACGATTGTGTAGATTTTGACAGTGTCACCCGCTACGAGAGTATCTTTGGAATACCAAATTTGTCCTGGCACAAAGCCAGTAGAGAGCGCACTCGCACTGCTCGTTTGAATAACGAGAAGTGCGAGCATTGATAGTACCAAAATGATACGCCGATTCATTATGAATTATTTAGCGAGTAGTAAATGTTGCTTTGACAGTCAACATGATTGTCTTTTCAATTTTTGAAGTATCGTACATTCCATAATCAGAAACTTCGGTTGAATTCGCAGACATTACTTGCACCACCCCTGATGATGCGCTCTTTAGCATACCAACTGATTTTCCTGATGATTCAGCAAGTTTGGAAGCACGAGCTTTCGCATCAGCAATTGCATCAGCAAGCATCGCTACGCGCTCTTCTGGTAATTTTGTATAAGTATATTCAATACCTTGTGTTGAGAAGATAACACCCCTATCAATGAGTGGCTGAGTGCTCTTTGAAACATCAGCAATCATGTTCACATCGGTTGATGTTACATCAATAGTCTGACGAAGTGTGTATGATCTCTCTACCCCTTGTGGTTGGTCATAATTCTGATCCATGAAAACTGGAGAAATGACTATCTGATCTGCTGGAATATTTTTTTCTTTCAAAAATGCTTTGACATTTTCAAGGTCGCGCGCCATATCAGTATAACCCTGTTTTAGTGTTGCAACTTTTACTACACGAGTAATTGCACCAGTCCATTTTGCTCGATCAGCAGTTACCTGCTTTGTCGCTGAACCAGTTACAGTTAGTGTATTATCGAGTGAACGAATTGAATAAAGTGTGTACGCGCCAATTCCTGTACTTATAATAATCGCAAGCGCAATCAATAATCGTGCATTTATAATGTTTGTTTTTTGTGTGTTTTCCATGTTGCTATTATATCATGACACCCCCAACATAAAAACCTTCGCGAATATTCCCCGCGAAGGTTTTTACAAGTAATTTATGACGATTCTATTCCAAGGAATGATGCAACAACTTTTTTCGCATCATCAACTGCCTGTGTAAGTTTATCATTCACAACAACAGCATCCGCAAATTTTTTGTACTCAAGTTCTTCTTTTGCGTAAGAGAGCCGTTTGGCAATAGTAGTTTCTGTTTCAGTCCCGCGGTGACGCAATCTTTTCTCAAGCGCATCAAGCGATGGTGGTTCAATAAAAACCACAAGCCCATTGTCACCAAAATATTTTTTTAAATTAACTGCACCTCGAACATCTACATCAAAAAGTGGAATTTTTCCTTCTTTATGAATGCGCTCAATTTCTGAAACCAGCGTACCGTATAATTTACCATAGTTATTTTGATGCTCTACAAATTCACCGTGTGCAAGCTTGTCACTAAAGTCAGATTCGGAAATGAAGAAGTAATCCTTGCCATTTATTTCCTCTCCTCGTTTTGTGCGAGTTGTTGCACTCACAGAAAATGAAAAAACATTAGAGAATGCCTCAATGAGAGACTGAACGATAGTTGTTTTACCTGCACCTGATGGAGCACAGACAATGATTGCTTTGTTTGTAATCATGATAAAGTAATTTCTTTTATCTAAAATAACATAAATAGTACATATAGTCAAAATGTGCTTTTTTTGCTAGTATCAATGTGATGAAAATCTTAGCGATTGAAACATCCTGTGACGACCCCAGAAGCAAAGTTTTATGCCGAATGCGCATCAAACTTGCTACGGGGCGAGATGAATTAATATAGCTAACCATAACGCATATATATTTTATGAAAATCTTAGCGATTGAAACAAGTTGTGACGACACCTGTGTCGCAATACTCGAAGCCAAGCCAAATAAAACTGGTGTGTCTTTTGTTATACACTCGCAGGTAGTGCAGTCCCAGCCAATCCATACAAATTATGGAGGCGTCTTCCCTGCAATGGCAAAACGCGAACACATGAAAAATATCGGACCCGTATACGAGGAAGCAATGCGCAAAGCAAAAAAACCGAAGATTGACATAATAGCCGTCACTGTCGGCCCCGGGCTTGAACCGGCGCTGTGGGTAGGAATTGTATTCGCTGAAGAATTAGCGAAAAAGTTGGGCGTACCTGTTGTGCCTGTAAATCACATGGAAGGACACATTCTCTCTATTCTCCCAAGCAAAGGAAAATCATTCATATGGAAGAAAAAGAATGCCCTCTTCCCTGCGCTTTCACTGCTTGTCTCAGGTGGACACACAGAACTCGTACTTGCACAAGATATCGGAAAATACAAACTTATTGGGCAAACACGTGATGATGCCGTTGGTGAAGCATTTGATAAGGTTGCGCGAATGCTTGGTCTGCCGTATCCGGGCGGTCCAGCGATTTCAAAATTGGCACAGGAAGAACGCACAAAAAACAAAATATCAAAACTCACTTTTCCGCGTCCAATGATTCACTCAAAAGATTTTGATTTTTCATTTTCAGGTTTGAAAACTGCTGTTCT
>CAYXYC010000016.1:0-13519 GCA_964469225.1 uncultured Candidatus Saccharibacteria bacterium
TCCTGATAATCCTATAAAAAATGAAGAAGACAAAATCGTAATGGCAAAAGAATTCGAAGATGCAACAATGGAAGTGATTATAAAAAAGACAGTGCGCGCAATTAACGAAACTGGAAGCACACACCTCCTCCTCGGTGGTGGTGTCGCAGCAAATACGCATTTACAACGCGAACTCGCTCGAGCAAGCGAAGAGCATGGATTTATCGTCTATTACCCAGTACGACAAATCACCGGCGATAATGCGCTCATGATAGGCATGGCAGGCTATTTTAATTCACTCCACACTCCTCCAACATTTAATTACGATATATTCAAAGCAAATGGCAATTTGAAATTATAAATGCTATATTTTATATATGCATAATGATGATTCACATTTAGATCCAAAGCTTTTAAAACCATATAATCCAGCCGATACCGAGGACAGAATTTACGCACTCTGGGAAGAGAGTGGCTTTTTTAATCCAGATGTGTGTGAAAGTAAAGGAATGGTAAAAGAAGGAGCTGAACCATTTTCTATTGTACTTCCTCCTCCAAATGTGACCGGCACCCTTCATATCGGCCATGCAGCAATGCTCGTCATCGAAGACATCATGGTGCGTTTTGCACGTATGCAAGGCCGCCCGACACTCTGGCTTCCTGGAACTGACCACGCAGCAATTGCTACCCAATCAAAAGTAGAAAAGATTTTAGAAAAAGAAGAAGGAAAAAGAAAAACTGATTTAGGAAGAGAAGAATTCCTTAAACGTGTAAATACATTTGCACAAGAATCACACGACACCATTGTAAATCAAATGAAAAAGATGGGTGCATCGGTGGATTGGTCTCGCGAAGCATTTACCCTTGATGAAAAAAGAAATCTTGCCGTTCGCACTGCATTTAAGAAAATGTATGACGATGGGCTCATTTATCGTGGGCATCGTGTGGTAAATTGGGATCCAAAAGGTCAGACCGTTATTTCCGACGATGAAGTCGTCCACGAAGAACGTAAAGGTAAGCTCTATACATTCAAATACAGCAAAGACTTCCCTATTTCTATATCCACAACTCGCCCCGAAACAAAAATCGGTGATACAGCAGTCGCAGTAAATCCAAATGATGAAAGATACCAAGAGTACATTGGTAAAGAATACGATGTCGTATTTTGTGGTGTGCCACTTCATATTAAGATTGTCGGTGATGATGCAGTAGAGAAAGAGTTTGGTACTGGCGCACTCGGCGTCACTCCTGCACACAGTCAGATAGATGCGGATATTGCGACTCGTCACAACCTGCCTACAATCCAAGTAATTAATGAATATGCCAAGATGACTGTTGGTGGAGAAAATTTGCTTGGTAAAAAAACGACCGAGGCACGCGAAGTAATTGTAGAATGGCTTCGAACTGAGGGACTTCTCGAAAAAGAAGAAGATATTACACAAAATGTTTCTACCGCTGAACGTTCAGGTGCGGTGATTGAACCCCTACCGAAATTGCAATGGTTTATCAATGTGAACAAGCCAATTGCTAACCGCGAAGGAAAAACACTTAAAGAACTCATGCTTGAGCCAGTTGAGAAAGGTTCTCTTTCTATTATCCCCGATCGTTTCGACAAGGTGTATCGTCACTGGATTGAAAATCTCCGTGACTGGTGTATCTCGCGACAAATTTGGTATGGGCATCGTATTCCTGTTTGGTACAAGAATCAGGAAACATATTGCGGAATAGAATCACCCGAAGGTGAAGGATGGGAACAAGATCCCGATACTCTCGATACATGGTTCTCATCTGGACTTTGGACATTCTCAACTCTCGGCTGGCCAGAACAAACAGATGATTTCAAAACATATCACCCAACAACAATTCTCGAAACAGGATACGATATCCTATTCTTCTGGGTAGCACGCATGATTCTCATGTCACAATACCTCATCGGTGATATTCCATTTAAGACTGTCTATCTCCACGGACTCGTACGCGACGCACAAGGACGCAAGATGTCAAAATCACTCGGTAATATTATTGACCCACTCGACATGATAGAAAAATACGGCACCGATGCGCTTCGTATGTCACTTATCATTGGCACAGGTCCAGGGAATGACAGTAAGATGAGTGAAGATAAAATCAAAGCATATAAAAATTTTGCAAACAAACTCTGGAACATCACTCGATTCATTCTTTCTTCTACCGAAGGAATTACATATGATGCAGAATTTTCCGCTTACACCGATGATGACAAAGCACTCATTGCCGAACGAGATGAATTATTTAAAACAATCACCAAAGAAATGACAGAATACAAATTCTATCTCGCTGGTGAAAAACTCTACCAATACGCGTGGGCTCGACTTGCTGATGTCATTATTGAAGAAAGTAAAAACATTCTTACTGGTACTGATGAAGAGGCAAAAATTTCGCGCGCGCAGTTTCTTCTCGATACACTTACAAAACTCACAATCACACTGCATCCTTTTATGCCGTTCGTTACCGAAGAACTCTGGTCATTGCTTCCTACCCGCGACAAGCAATTACTCATCGTAACAAAGTGGCCACATGGAAGCACTCTTTAAAAATCCAGAAACATTACTGTACGCCATTTTAGGTGGAGCAGTACCGGCTATTTTCTGGCTATGGTTCTGGCTCAAAGAAGAAGATGAGGCAGATGATCCTGAACCACGCGGACTGATTGCTCTCTGTTTTCTTTTGGGCGGTATTAGTGTTATTTTTGCAGTATGGCTTGAACGAGCATCTTTACAATTCCTTTCTGACCAAACAACGCAAATAATCGTCTGGGCAAGTATTGAGGAGATACTGAAATTGCTCGGTGTTGCACTCATTGTATTTGGAAGTAGTCATTTGAATCGCCCTATTGATTACCCGATGTATTTCATCGCTGTCGCTCTCGGTTTCGCTGCTTTTGAAAATGTTCTTTATTTGATTAAACCACTTGAAGCAAGTGGAACAATTGTTGGAATACTTACTGGTAATTTGCGATTCTTGGGTTCAACACTCTTGCACGCTATCGCAAGCGCAATGATTGGTTCGGCGCTTGGATTGTCATTTTTTATTCCACGATATCGCACAATATACCTTGTGTCAGGTTTACTGTGTGCAATTTTGTTGCATAGTGTCTTTAATTTTTTTATAATGAAAGGAAGCGGTGAAAATTTCCTCTCGGTATTCGGATTTCTATGGGTCGTCGCGATTATCAATATTCTCGTATTCGAAAAACTAAAACGAATGGGACAGTCAATCGCTACTGCCTCCTAAATATATTATGTTAAAAAAGAAATCATTTTTAGAACGCCTCACTGGCAGTATGCGCCTCGATGAAGAATCAGGCGATGAGCTCGTACTTCCAACACCGATGAAAAAATCGGCTACTTCAACACCTGCGCAAACAAAAGTTGCAGTCAATAACGAAGAAACAGATACAAAAAAATCCCACTGGGAAGAGGAAGAAGAAGCCCAACTAACTGTTGATGTATATCAGACCGCAAGTGATATCATCATTAACACAATGGTTGCAGGTGTTCAGCCAGAAAATTTGGCTATTACAATCACTCGTGACATGATTACGATTCGCGGTAAACGCGAAGAAAATCGTGCAGTGAATCCTGAAGATTATTTTGTTCAAGAACTTTACTGGGGTGCATTCTCTCGCACTATTTCCCTACCAGAGGAAATCGACCCCGAAGAAGCTGAAGCAGTTGAAAAACACGGACTTCTCATCATCAAGCTTCCAAAGGTAAATAAAGACAAGAAGACGACACTCAAGATTAAATCTATTTAAAATAAAATCCCCGTGAGGGGATTTTATTTTTTGTGCTCGGGACCAGAGTTGGTCACGAGTTACTAATTCGCTTCGCTCATAAGTACTCTCGACCCCAGCTCGGTATCGCCAAAGCGATATACCTACGCTTTTCAACTCTTATTACTGCATATGCAGTAATTTCTCTCACACATTATAAAAACACTCTTACGAGTGTTTTTATAATGTGCTCGGGACCAGAGTTGAACTGGTGACCTCCTCCTTACAGGAGCTGTACACTTTTTAGACAAAAAAATATGCCTTTTATTTTATTGTGCCTGGAATCAGATTTGCACTGATGACCTATCCCTCTTCAGGGGAGCGCTCTACTAACTGAGCTATCCAGGCATTATTTTTTGTTTTAAAAAGTCTTGCGAAGCTCCATGTATTCGCTTCTCACCTCTTCAGGGGAGCGCTCTACCAACTGAGCTACCCGAGCATTGTATTATATTAAAAATTTATTTCAACAACTGAATCCAATCTTTGACTTGTTGTTGCTGTCCTCCGAGATTATTTGTGATATTGCTGATATTACTTACACCACCTGAAACATTTAATAATCCCGACAGATATGGCTGAATAAAGTAATACGCACCAAATGATGAGAAAATAATAATTCCCCAATATAACGCACGGTAAATCTGGTTCCATTTTTGATAACGAACAACCTTTTTTAGCATGTCGTTATTTTCCTTCAAAAGTTGTTTACTTTCTGGGTCCATTAATCCGGATTATAGCATATTTTAGAGTAAATAAAAGGGTGCCCTCACTCCGAATCGAACGGGGATCTATTCCTTAGGACGGAACTGTTCTATCCATTGAACTATGAGGGCATATCACATAAAAACACCATTTCTGGTGCTTTTATAATACGGTATTCTCTTTATAAACGCTACTCGGTGATACCTAGCAATTCAACAATTTTGGGTTTATTAAATCCAACAATAATACTATTGCCTATCTGAATAACTGGCACACCCATCTGACCACTCTTCTCGACCATTTCCTTTCGTTTTTCAAGATCTTCAGCAACATTAAAATCTTCATAAGCAATATTTTTCTCTTTGAAAAAATCTTTTGCCATGTGACAGAAATGACAAGTTGGGGTACTATAAACCGTAACATTATTCATACGATGTTACCGCAAAATGCGGAGATTATTGATAAGTAGGTCTCTATTATATCACAAGCAATCCTGTCGCCAACTATGACTCTTTAAAAACAAGAATTTCCTTTTGTATTGGTACGAATTCTGTAAATTCACCCTTAAATCGTGTTGCTTTCACCTGTCGGTCATCAATCCAGTGATAGTTGCCTCCGCGTGGCTTGCCATAGACAACACCATGATATTTGAATCCGTGAGAATCAAGCCATTCCTCTGTTACTTTTTTATGTTCAAGTAGTCGTGAAGTAAAAAATGTAATAATATGCCCTTCACCGTACCATTTGTTTATCATATCTTTTGCACCTGAAATCTCCTGTGCTGTTTTCATCCGTTCCGGCTCTTCGTTAGGAATGTCTTCGCAGATTGTCCCGTCAATATCGATAAGATAATTTTTCACCCCATCAGCTAGTATGGGGCTTCCTTGGTTTCCGTCTTTGGTTATTGTTTGATGTAATGACATGTATATAAAAACTTTTATCGTATTACCTGTATTTCAATACTTAATACTAAATACTGCATACAAAATACTTCACCTAAATATCCTTTTTATAAAATTCCAGAAACCGTGCGAGCGACTCTGGTCATCTCCCTCTCCAATTGATTCCGGCTCGTCAACAATAGTTACAACTTTTTCACCCGGCTTCACAACTTGATATTTTTCGCGAATTGCACTTTCAATCCCCTCATCAGTTTCAAGTCGTGCAATATCAGTTTTTAGAGTTAATTCACGCTTTTTCAGTGCTTCGATTTGATCAAGCGCCAATTCTTTCTTCTTACTAGTCTCTCGTTCTTTTTCAAGAAGTCCTATTAAGTTATATGCAAACACAATCACAATCACAAAAAGCAAGGCGAGTACGAGTGGCGAATGCCAAAAGGTGTATTCGGCTTTCTTCTTGAAATGATACATATTTGCTGGTATGATTATACCATGTTTTTCAGCAAGAAAAATAAGCGCAGAATGGAAAAGATTTTCGCTATTGTGTCAATAATCGTCATTGGAAGCATGGTACTCCTTTATCTTCCTGCCTTGCGATAATTAATCCTCTTTTCCTCGCATCATCTTTAAGAACACCTCGTGAGAGATGTTTATTTTTGCGCTTGACTGCATTCTTTTCTTACCTTTCTTTTGCTTTTCAAGCAATTTCTTTTTACGGCTTACATCACCTCCACCAACAACCTTACTGCCATGCATCAACACATCTTTACGAAAAGCAGAAACAGCTTCACTGGCAATAATACGTCCAAGAGCTTTACCTTGAATCTTAAAAGCAAACTGCTGTCGAGGAATAATCTTCTGTAATTTTTCTACTTGTGTTCGTGCTTCCTCTTCAACTCTACGGCGAGAGATAACGCGACAAAATGCTGGCATAACTTCATCAGCAACTACAATATCAAGACGCACAACATCTGCCTCGCGATATTCATCAAGCTCATACGAAATCGAAGCATAGCCAGAGGTCAAACTTTTCATGTCATCAAAAAAGTTTCGCATCAATTCACGAAGTGGCATCGATAACTCGATTGAGGCGCGATTGTCACCGAAGTTTTCTGTTGTTTGAACTACAGCTTCATGATCAAAAAGAAATGGCATAAGCGCGCTCGTATAAATACTAGGTGCGATGATACGCACGCGAACCCATGGTTCAAATACTTTTACCACATCACCATCATTCGGAAATAAGTGAGGAGAATAAATAATTTCTTCTTTACCATTTCGGAGAAGAACTTTATAAGTAATCGATGGCATCGTCACAATAAGAGCAAGGTCAAATTCACGATATAGTCGTTCTGAAATAATTTCCAAATGGAGCATTCCGAGAAATCCGCACCGAAACCCGCGACCAAGCGTGCCTGATGTTTCTTCTTCGTATGAGAATGATGAATCACTTAACCGCAATCGAGCGAGTGCTTGCTTGAGGTTCATAAAATCATCCTGACTTTCAGGATAGATTGATGCCCAGACAACTGGCTTTGGATTCATATATCCCGGAAGCGCTGGTAGTGGCTTTTTGAGATAAGTAATCGTATCACCAACAGACGCAATACCTGGTTTTTTGATACCCGTCACAATGTAGCCGATTTCACCTACACCAACAAAATCACAAGGTTTTTCTTCTGGTGCAAAAATACCGACTTCAAGTGCAATAAATTTTTCAGATGAAACTGCAAACAAGAGAGACTCGCCTTTTTTGAATTGACCATCCATGACACGAATATAAACAATAACGCCACGATGATTGTCATATTTGAAATCAAAGACAAGTGCGCTACCAGTCCCTGATTGAATTACACTCTCTTTTGGTGGAGGAATACGATTCACTATTTCAGAAAGTAATTCCGGCACTCCCTGCCCTGTTCTACCAGATACGAGAAGGATTGTATCTGGATCAATATCAAGTAAAAGAGCAACTTCCATCTTCACATCATCGGGTCGAGCAAGTGGTGAATCAATTTTTGAAATAACAGGAATAATCACAAGACCAGAATCTTTTGCCATTTGAAGAGTTGTTAGCGTCTGTGCCTGTACTCCCTGCGTTGCATCAACAAGGAGAATTGAACCCTCGACGGCTTTGAGCGCGCGCGAAACCTCGTACGAGAAGTCGATATGCCCCGGGGTATCAATAAGGTTGAGAATATACTCCTCGTTGTTGTACGTATGCTCCATACGCACTGGTTGCATTTTAATCGTAATACCGCGCTCTCGTTCAAGTTCCATCGAATCAAGCACTTGTTCTTTCATTTTGCGTTTTTCAATCGTACCCGTCACTTCAAGCATACGGTCAGCAAGCGTGCTTTTCCCGTGGTCAATGTGAGCGATAATTGAAAAGTTTCTGATATGACTGATGTTCATTACTCCCCTATCCTAGCAGAAAAATCATTGAAAATAAAGCGTGTTTTAGAGTTCACCCTGTTCTGGTGCAACAACACGACTACGCCAGAATTTCTTACGAAGAACACGAACAACATCGGCGAGTTCTCTGTTTTTCATCATTGAAAGTATAAACACACCAAAACTTATACCTATAATACCGGCAATGAATCCTTGCAAAAATACCCCACGGAATGTTGAGAGTGGAAAGACATCATCAAGAATACTGAGTGCTAAATATGCAACCATACCCATCGAAAGTGCACTGATGGCACTCTGATAGAATGTAACCCACAAGTCGCGCGTTGAAACATGGGCAAAATCTTTTTTAAAAAGTCCCCAAATAAGAACGAAGTTAATCAGAGAGCCAGACGCATATGCAAGCGGAAGCGCAAGCATAGCTGTCCCTGGAACATCTTTCACTCGCAAGAGTGACTCAATAGCTGAAAGAATATTTGGGTGTTTATTAAAGAGGAATAGAAATACATATCCCAGTACAATAACCATCATTGATGAGAAGACATTTACGATAAGCGGTTTGCGAGTGTTCCCTGCTGCATAATATCCACGAACAAATAAAAGCACTAGTCCTTGCGAGACAAGAGACAAGACAAAGAGCGCAATTGAGGCCGCAGTCAAACGCGTATCAGCCCACGAGAATGTATGTGAACCAAGAATCACACGCACAATTTGCGCACGGAGCACAATCAAAAGCGCAAGCACTGGTAGTGACCAGAAAATAATTTGTCTCGCCGCTCCAATAATATGAGCCATAAAATTATCCATATCTTTCATTGAAAACGATTTTACAAGTATCGGGAATGCCGCCACAGAATACGAAATACCAATAATACCAACAGGAACAGATTGAAGGTTATAAGCAAAAGTGAAAAGCGAAATTGATCCTGGAACAAGTTTTGATGCAAGTGCAATTAGAAAAATAAACGCAATACTGTTGGCGGAGAGCGCGAGTGTTCGTGGAAGAGACAAACTAACTACTTCACGAATTTCTTTCCAATTAATACGACTAAATTTTGGGAAAAATCCGTGCTGTATAATTGTCGGAATTTGAATCGACATATGTAAAAATGCACCAAGAACAACACCAATAGCGAGGCCGTAAACGCCATAGTGTGGATAGAAAAATGAAATACCAATGAGAATACCAATATTATAAAAAACAGGCGAAAGTGAGAAAACAAAAAACTTTCGGAAAAATTGTGTGATAGTACCAATAAGGTTAGAAAGTCCGATAAATATCGGGGATAGGAGCATTATTCGGCTTGTAGTAATAAGTATGTCTTGTTCCGCAGATGAGAATCCGGGCGCGATTGAAGAAGCAAGATACGGCATGATAATCGCCATTACAACGCTTACAACAACCATCACAATCATGTAAGCACTGAAAATGCTATTCATAAATATCCTCGCCCGTGTGGCTTCATCTTCTCCACCATTCATTCTCTCAACAAGAAACGGCAAAAGTACTGTAATAGATGCGAGTGAACCAACTGAAATATATAGCAAATCTGGTATTCGAAACGCCGCATAATAAATATCTAGCGTTGACCCAGCGCCAATAATATGCGCGAGAAACCTGTCGCGGAAAAGTCCGAGCAACTGAGAGAGGAACGCAAAGCCGCCAAGTAATAAGGCGGCTTCGTTCACTCCGTGGAACTCTTTATTTAGGAATGTCAGGAATTTCTTAACCATCGCTATCCCCGATTATTGTTGTTCTTTTAGTGGAGTTGTAGCTTTTTTAGGGGCTGTTTTTGTCGTCTGGGTTGGTGTTGGTGTTTGTGTTGCTACATTACCCTTCAAAGCGTTTTCAATATCCTGATTTCCAGGTAGGACTTTTTTCAATAAGTTAAGTTGGGCTGTTGCATCAGTAGTGCGTCCAACCTTCTGGTACGCAAGCGCTAGATAGTATCGCGCGTTGAGATAATTTGTGTTGAGGATAACTGCTCTCTCAAACGCACTAACTGCACCAGAGTAATCGTTTCCAGTATAGCGAAGCAATCCAAGTCGGAAAAATACAGTTGAATCATTCGGACTCAATGTTGATGCATATTCTGCTTGCTTAATTGCGCCAGATAGATTTCCCTCACTTGCGTCAATCTGTGCAAGAAGGAAAATTGCATCGGTATAATTTGATTTGAGTTCAAGTGCTTGATTTAGGAATGCACGAGCGCCGGTGTTGTTCTTCTTTGCAAGTTCAAGCTGTGCAAGCGCCGTGTATATTGAAGGATTGTATGGCGCAAGCTCGTGAGCTTTGTTATATGCTGCAATCGCTGACTCATAACTGTTTGAAACAGACAATGGAACAAGAGATGTATACATGTTACCAAGCGCTACATAGTTTAGGTATTGTTTTGGATTCTGACTCACTGCCTGACCAGCTGACTCTTCTGCAAGGTTTACTAATTGCTGAACGCTTGTTTTTAGTGTGTCTTGTGATACTGATGAATTATTTAACAATGATCCAATCTGACTAATGTAAACCTGAGACAATGCGCGATAATACATGTCATTTCTATCAAGCATGATTGCGTTACGAAGCATTTTTTCTGATTTCACATAACCATCGAATGTTCTTTCTGTCTGCAAACTTCGAGAGAAATAAATAAGTGAGGAGAATTTCTCAATGTAAACATATGTCAAAAAGAGTGTTCCCATCATAAATGCCATAAGTCCAAGAATTGCAAAGAAACTACTTCGTGGATCTCGGAGGAATGAAACTTGAACCATCTTTATGGCCTTTTTAGAAACAAGAATACCAATTAATATACCGGTTGAAGCAAAAGCAAGTCCAAACATAATAATATTTGGCATATAAACAATTACTGAAACCCAAGAATAGAGAGCAATGATAATTGTTCCAGTAACAAAATAATTTGAAAGCGAATCAGTGAGGGCGAATTTCATCGCGCGAATACCGCGCTTTACTGCATAAACAAGGAACCAAATCATAAGACCAAACCCAAGAATGCCTGTTGTAACAAGAAGTGTCGGGATAAATCCAAATCCATTAGGAAAATCTGTGTCCCAGAAAACTGTTTGAGTGATGATTTTTGGTTGCCAAAGAGCCCAATCAATCGAAAATGTGTTCGGTCCTGTTCCAAGTACTGGATTATGTTTGAGAGCTTTGTATGCAATCTGAACTGTTGAAGTAATTGATGGGCGAACATCAGGATTATAGATGTTTATATACTGATTAATCCATGAACCAATAAGATTGTTGCCAACAAGGAAAATAAGACAAATAAACACAACAGAAAGTGCAGTAAATGGAAACTTTTTTGTTATATTTTCATTAACTAATTTAACATCCGCCTGTTGAAGAGAAATATTGTAGACAAAAACAAGTACTGCAAATAATCCAACGATGAGCCATAAGAAAGGTACATTTATAAGAATCAAAAAGATAATACCACTCACTAGTAGGAAATAATGGAGAACTCGGCGTAGTTTTGTCACCTTGAGAAATTCAAGTGTAAACAAAGAAAGTATCGTAATTAATCCAAAAAACAATCCGAAATCATTCCAACTACCAACGAGGTTTCCACTTGTTACGCCATTCAACATTCCTGGCAAAATACGGTCAAAACCAACAAATATGTGAAAAAGTTCAAAAACCGCAAGAATAAAAGCACCGAGGAATAGTGCGTTAAAGAAACGCCATAGACGCTTCTCGGTTTGGAAATAAAGCGATGAGAGGAAGAAGAGGATAAACAAAATCAACATTGATCCAAAAGTTCCAATTTCAAATCCGCTTCCAAACAAAGAAACATAGTGAGACGAGGAGAAAAATGATGCAATCAAAAAAGCAACAACAATACCGAGACCAACGATAATCAACCTCTCTTTTGGAAACGAAAATGTTCCTTCACCGAGCCGAGCAATCAACCAGAAGAAAAGCGAGAGGGCCATCCCAATTGAAATCAAGAATCCCTTACTTGCACCGAGTGTTACCGGAACATACGGCAAGAAGAAAAAGAGTGAAAGAAAAACTGACGATATTAGAATAATAAATGAGAGACGATTGAAAAATTCTACTTTTTTTGATTCCATTGTTTTTGTAATTGCCAATAATAATGGTTCTATTATACCAGAAATATAGCACTATACACTAGACAACAATGTTTATAAGTCGCCCCAAGACATATATGACACGGCGGATTTCTTTGCCTTCTATCCATGACAAGATTTTTGCATCAGCAAGCGCCTGCTGTTTGATTGATTCTTCATCGAGAGTGCGAACAACAGTCATTTCTGATCGAACCTTGCCATTCACCTGAATAACGAGCGTAATTTCTTCGTCAACAACTTTTTTTGCATCATATTTAGGCCAAGACGAAAGATGAATTGATTTTTTCCTTGCCCCGTAGGAAGTACTCTTTCCTTTGGGGTCTCCAAGAAGCAACCAAAGCTCTTCGGCGATATGTGGTGCGAACGGCGCAAGAATCTGTAAGAATTTTTTGAAATCTTTAATAGATATTTGTTTTATTTTTTCAATATCATTAAGAAAAACCATCATTGATGAAATTGCAGTATTAAATCCCATTGTCTCAATATCAGCTGAAACTTTTTGAATCGTTTTGTGAAGTGACTTTTCGATCGCTGTATCAGTTTTTCTATTTTCACTAAGAGACAATAATCCAAATTTCCAAACTTTTTCCAAGAACCTTCGTGCACCAATAATACTATCTGTATTCCAAGAAACTGCTTGATCAAATGGGCCCATAAACATTTCATAAACGCGAAGCGTATCGGCGCCGTATGTTTTAACAATATCATCAGGATTAATTGTATTCCCTTTTGATTTTGACATTTTCTCACCACCTTCCGCCAAAATCATTCCGTGACTTGTGCGCTTCATATATGGCTCTGTTGTTGGAACAAGTTTTAAATCATATAGAAATTTATGCCAAAAACGCGAATACAGGAGGTGAAGTGTTGTGTGTTCCATTCCCCCGTTGTACCAATCAACACCGTGCTTCATCCATGACGCAAGTGCTTTTTTGTCAGCAAAGGATTTATTGTTTTTTGGATCAACATAACGAAGAAAATACCAAGAACTTCCCGCCCAGTTTGGCATTGTGTCTGTTTCTCGTTTAGCTGGACTTTTGCATGTTGGGCATTTTATATTCACCCATTTTGAAATCACAGCGAGTGGAGATTCACCGTTATCTGTTGGCGCATATGATTTCACTTTCGGTAATCTCACAGGTAAGTCTTTTTCTGGAACTGGAACCATTCCACATTTAGAACAATGAATAATCGGAATCGGTTCACCCCAATATCGCTGTCGTGAAAAAATCCAATCACGAAGATTGTATGTAGTATTACCATGTTCATATGTACTTTTACCAATCCAATTTCTTTGCTGTAATTTAACTGGTTCAATAAAATTCACCAGATCAAGATCACGATCAAGCCTGTCTGCGTATTTTGTAATAGCGAGAATCCATTGTTCTTTTTCCCTTTGTTCTGTTTGTGTACCACATCTCTCACAGAGGCCATCAATCACTTCTTCGTTTGCAAGACCAATTTTATCCTTTGGGCACCAGTTAATAGTGGTTTTCGCTTTATATGCTAATCCGTGCTTATAGAACTGCAAAAAAATCCACTGTGTCCATTTATAATAAGCAGGGTCAGTTGTATTTATTTCACGAGACCAGTCGAAACCAAA
>CAYXYC010000017.1:0-13387 GCA_964469225.1 uncultured Candidatus Saccharibacteria bacterium
GTCGGGACAAGCGAGATGTGGGGTTATAGTAGCATGAAAAAATACCCATGTCTACTGATAAAATCCCTTGAAATAAAAGGATTTCAAAGATTGACATTCATATTAAAAAGTGCTATAATTGGGAAAAATATAAACCCTCACACGATGAAAAGAAAGGCTCTTTTAATAATCTTGTGCACAATACCTCTTTGGGGGATTGCACAAAGTGATTCCACTGCCGGAGGACCCCCTACCGATAAAGAAAAGGCAGAAATGCTTTTTAAGGGAAATTATTATTTCATTGATGTTAATGAAATTCTAAGTGGCAGTGCTAATGCACAATTACCTGAATGTACCATTGACCTGATTCGAAGAATTGCTACTTTTTCTAAAAGTAATCACAAAACAATCAGGTTAGTATTTATTACTCACTTTTCTAAAAACGAGTATGAGAGGTACACACCCAATGACGCACAGATAGCTTTTAATATGATGCGAAAATTAATGGGTGCCGGTGTTAAAATAACGATGGAAGAAACACGATACGACAATGCTGATGCATTTGGTCTTGTAAAAATTTCTATCGATTAGTAACTATTTATTCAACCCTTTTTGGTCTAACCAAAGAGGGTTGTTTTATTTTAACTGGAAAATTTTTATAGCATTTAAAGTCAAGATTTCCGTCACCGCCTGAATTGGTATTTCTTTTATTTCCGCAATTTTTTTTACAACCTCGGACACCATCCACGGTTCACAGCGTTTACCACGATATGGTAGAGGTGAGGCAAATGGAGCGTCAGTTTCAGTCATGATCGATTCGAGCGGAAGCATACGGATTACTTCATCATAGTCACGAGCAAATGTAATTGGCCCATCAAATGACATTGTGGCACCGTACGAGAGAGCTCGACGAGCGATATTTATATCACCAACAAAGAAATGAAAATTCACATGGAGTTTTGAGCCGTCTGCCTTGTGTTTCTCTAAAATATCAAGAGTATCTTCATACGCATCCATACTATCTTTGCTTGGTCGAGCGTGAATCATAAGTGGCTTCCCTACTTCGCGCGCAAGTTTGATATGTGATTCAAAGAGCACTCTCTGTCGTTCTATATCTTCTTTTCCACGATAGTAATCAAGTCCACACTCACCAATAGCGACGACCTTTGGATGACGCGCTAATTCAAGCATTTTTTCATAATCAAATATTTCTGTTTTAACATCAGTTGGGTGAATACCAACACAAGCAAAAAGATGTTCGTGCTTTTCGGCAAGTTCGACTGCGAATTTCGAAGTCATATAGTCTGTCCCAACAGTAATCGTAGAAATTTTTTCTTGTTTTAATTTAGCAATTACCTCATCTCTATCAGCATCAAACTGTGAGAGATTGAGATGGGAATGAATATCTATATGGGTATACATATCTATTTTCGAAGAAACAATGGAGTTTCCGGCTTTTGTTTATTTTTGAGAAGTGTAATTATTTTCTCTGATGTATCAGGTAGAATTGGGGCAAGTGATACGGCAATACGCGCGAGGCGAACAGTCGCGGAGCGAAGGTCGCCTCGCGCCCCTTCTTCGTCAACTTTAATTTTCTTGAAGGGTTCAGTTTGTTGAATAAATAAATCAAGGTTTCCTACTTCCTCCCATATTACATCACAAACACGACCAAGCTCGTACGAATTATAACCTTCATCAATTCGTGTATCGTCGAGCGGTTCAAAAACAATATCTGAAATATCAACATCATACGAAACAATCATATTCATCAATCGGCTTGTTAGATTACCTATTCCATTCGCAAGTCCTGAATTATATGCTTCACGAAAACGCTCCATCGTAAAAGGACTATCTTCAAACGAAGACAATTCACGAAGCACAAAATATCGAAGCGCATCAGTACCGTATTCTGCCACGACATCGTATGGATTGATGACATTACCAATAGATTTAGACATTTTAATTCCTCCGTCACCCGTAATAAAACCATTGATGATTACTTGACTTGAACATGGTAACCCGGATGCCATCAGCATTGCCTGCCACATTGCGGATTGCTGACGGAGATTATCTTTCCCGCAATACTGAACAGGCTTACCGTCTACCCAGTATTTTTCAAACGCCTCTTTGTTGTCAGGCCAGCCAAGTGTTGAGATATAGTTCACAAGTGCATCAAACCAGACATACATCACCTGTTCCGAATCATTTGGGACTGGGACACCCCATGGCATTTTGGAAGCAAGACGCGAGATAGAGAAATCCTCCAGGCCATTTTTTACAAATGATTTTATTTCATTAAAACGAAAATCTGGAATAATAAAATTTGGGTTTTTCTCGTAATGAGTAAGAAGTGGCTCGGCAAACGATGAAAACTTGAAGAAATAATTTTCTTCATCAATAAGTTGTATTGGCTTGCCTGGATGAATTGGACATTCTCCATTTTCATTTAACTCTGAATCAGTTTTATTGAGTTCGCATCCAACACAATATTTTGCTTGGTATGTTTTCTTGTAAATATATCCATTTTTATCACAAAGAGTCCAAAATGCTTGCGCCGCACGAACATGACTCTCATCTGTTGTTCTGACAAAATGAACAGAATCAGAAATACCAAGGAGATCTTTCAGTCCGCGGAATTTCTCGGCATAGCCATCAACATAATCTTGAACATCTTTCCCTTCTTTTTGCGCTGCGTCCCAAAGTTTCTGACCGTGTTCATCGGTTCCTGTATTAAAAAAAACATCATATCCAGCGAGCATTTTTGCACGGGCGATTACATCAGCACGAATAAGTTCCATAGCAAAACCAACATGCGGTTCAGCATTTACATATGGAAGTGTTGTCGTAATATAAAATGATTTAGACATATAACATAGAGACACTATTTATCTTGCAATACATCATACTACCATATCTCGCCCCGTAGGAAATACATTGCGCATTCGGCAATTTATTTCCGTTGGGGTCGTAATATAAAATGATTTAGACATGGCAACAATTAGGAAGTGCGGGAAAGGACTTTCTTTTTTTCAAGATCATTCACAAATTCAAGTAAACATACGGCAGATGGCACAGCAAGAACAACTCCCCAAAAACCAGCAAGTGTCGCACCAACAAGAAGTGAGAGAATCACTACGAGCGGAGAAATACCGGTTGCTTTTTTCACAATGAGTGGATAAATAAGATAACTTTCAAATTGACCAAGTATGAGATAAAGAGCAGCAACCATAAGTGAAAGAGTGACTCCGCCATCAAGGTATGCGAATACTACACCTGGAATTGTCGCGAGAATAAGTCCAAATGGTACAAGTTCAGCAATAAAGACGAATAAACCAAGCACAAGAGAATATTTTACTCCGAGAATAGTTAATCCGAGATATGTAAGCATTGCCATTAATACACCCATGAGCATTTGACCTTGCATCCAGAGACCAATCTTGCGTTCTGTTCTCTGCCAAAGTGAAATCGCGTACTCTTCATGAGATGCGGGAATAATAATACGCAAGAAATTTTCAATACCTTTTTCAGTAATTGAAAGATAAAATGAAATAACAAGAATAAGACCGAGATTAAGTACTCCACCGAAGGCTGATCCAAAAATATCAAAGAAGCCGCCAGACACGCTATTAAAAAATATTTTAGCGCTTTCTATGACTTCGCTAAGAGATGCATCGTGAGAAATAGTACTAACGACACCCTTCGCGCCTGAAATCGTATCAGCTTGGAATGTATTAAACACACTATTGTGCGGAATATAATTTGCGAGTTGAGCAACAAGCGCTGACATTTCATCAATAAATACTGGCACAAACACAGACATCAATCCCGCAATAACTGCAATCGAAATTGCGTAAATGAGAAAAACTGATAGTGTGCGATTCTTCAATATCGGCTTCATGCGATTCACCGCCGATTCAACAAAAGACGCAACAACGATTGAAGTTAGTACAACAAGAATAATATTTGAGAGTTTTATAAACGCAATACAAAGTGCAATGAATAAAACAATACGGAAAAGTGTTCCGTTTGAGATAGTAACTGTTGCCATTTTGGCGTTTTCGTTCATGTGCTTATTTTAACACATTATGTCCTTAAAAACGAAGGATAGGATGGATGGATTTTTCGGTTGTTGGACCGATTAGCGCAAGCGTCAAATGCTTGGTTTGGAAGATTTTTCGTGCCATTGTCCGAATTTCTTCAGGAGTAACTTTGGCGATTGCTCGTGCTTTTTCTTCAATCGTCTTCATTTCGTGCTTAAAAAGTTCCTGTGTACCGTAGAAATTAGCAATATCGTCTGTTGCTTCAAGTGATAGTTTGGTATTGCCAATAAGGAATGATTTAACTTTAGAAAGTTCTCTTTCGCTGACTAGTTCTTTCGTCAGACGCGTGCATTCACCAAGAATTTCAGTAATGACCTCTTTAGTACGAGCGTTATTCACGCCAGCAGAAATCTGAAACGCACCATAATCTAGAGATGCTTCATTGTAAGCACGAACATAGTACGCCACACCCATTTCTTCACGAAGTTTAATGAAAAGTCGTGAGCTCATTCCCGCACCCAAAATACCAGCGAGCACAGAGAGTGTTGGATTATTTTTATTAAAAATATTAAATGTTCGCACACCTAGTACGAAATGTGTCTGGTCAGTCGTTTTATGTTTCAAAAGAATTTTTGGCTTTGTTTGTGAATCTTTTGTTTTTACTTTTGTCCCCTTTTTTGTTTTTGGAATGCCAGAGAAATGTTTTGCAACCTCACGCTCAACCTCACTTTTTGTTACAGAACCAGCAACAACAATTACTGTACCTGATGCGACATAATGCGCATTTTTATACGCAATAAAATCATCACGCGTCATTGCGCGAACCATCTCTTTCGTTCCAGCAATATTCCACCCCGCTGGCTGATCACCGTAGAGTGCTTCTTGGAACATATCCTGCACATGTCGTTGAGGCATATCTTCATACATATTTATTTCTTCAACAATCACACCTTTTTCTTTTTCAATTTCGCTAGTTGGAAATGTTGAGTTCAAATAAATATCAGAAACTACATCAAAAATAGTTTTGAAATGCTTCGAATCGGCCTTGGCGTAATATCCAGTCATCTGGTGATCGGTAAAGGCGTTGTATTGTGCACCAAGCGCATCAAGTTCGTGCGAGATTGATTGCGGACTTGGACGCTTTTCTGTACCCTTGAAACACATATGTTCCAAGAAATGTGAAATACCATTTACTCTTTTTGATTCATAATCACTTCCTGTACCAACAAGCACAAGAACCGTAACCGTTGGATTATCTTTCATGGGAACAGTCACTACGCGGAGACCATTTGTATATGTTTTCTTTTGAGGTTTTTGCATGTTAATTCAATCTATCTTTAATATAATCAATAAGTTCTATTGTCTTGATACGATCCTGTGTACCAGTATCGCGGTCACGGATAGTAACTGTGTCGTCTTCGAGAGTATCAAAGTCAACAACTATACACCACGGCGTACCAATCTCATCTTGCCTACGGTATCGTTTGCCGATATTGCCATTGTCATCCCACATCACACGACCGAATTCGTCTTTAAGTGTGCCGTAGATAATACGAGCTTTGTCTACGAGTTCTGGTTTATTTTTCAACAGTGGAGACACTGAGCAAATCACAGGTGCAATGTGTGGCTTGAATGACAAATACGAACGAACTTCTTCCCCACTTGTATCTTCTTTGTATGCAGAGACAAGAAGCGCGAGAAGCGCACGGTCAACACCAAATGACGGCTCGATAACATGAGGCACGAGCTTTTGAGCATTTTCTTCGTCTTGGTATATGAGTTTATGGTTATTCAAATCAAAATCCGTACGATATGCAAGACCAAGCAGTTCTTTTCTGCCGAATGGATAATCAAACTCAAAATCAACGGTGCGCTCTGAATAGTGAGCAAGATCATCTTTGGGTACCTCAAGTTCATTTACCCTTGCCATATCAAGACCAACAGAATCAATCCATTCCATCATCTCGTCTTTGAAATATTCAAAATATTTTTGCCAATCATCTGGTCGGATAAAGTATTCAATCTCCATCTGTTCAAATTCACGCACACGAAAGATGAAATCCCGAGGAGTTATCTCATTACGAAATGCTTTACCAATCTGTGCTATACCGAATGGGAGTTTTGGATGGAATGAATCAACAACATTTTTGAAGTTCACAAATATCCCCTGTGCTGTTTCTGGGCGAAGGTATACAGTTGACGCACTGTCCTCTACCGCACCAATCTTTGTTGAAAACATCATGTTGAATTGGCGGGCTGCACCTGTTTTTCCACCACAGTCATCACACACACCTTGTTCGCGGAGTTGATCAGCACGGAAGCGTCGCTTACATTTCGTACACTCAACAAGAGGATCGGTAAATGTATCTACATGACCACTCGCCTGCCAGACACCTGGATGCATGAGAATCGCTGCATCAACTTCGTACATATCATGACGAGATGAGACAAATTTCTTTCTCCATGAATCTTTAATATTATTTTTGAGTGCTACACCGAGTGGACCATAATCCCATGTACCAGCCAAACCACCATAAATTTCAGAACCGGGATAAATAAACCCACGGCGCTTACATAAACTAACTATTTTTTCCATTTTGTTTTCTTGTTCCATTGAAAAATAAATTATTGAATAACACGATCATTACCATTCTTGAAAGTCGGATCATTTAGAAGAAGTGTTGAAAGCGATGGCGCACTTGCTTTCACGATAGCCATAGTAAATGAATCCTGACCTGACAGAGAAACATCTTTGATAAGTTGTGGGACACTACCAACCTGCGCAAGTGACGGAGAAAGCCCAATTAGGAATGACGCAGTCCGTTTGATGGTTGTGCCAGTATTTGGCTTCACGGGACCAATATTCCAAATAACTTCGCGGGTCGCCTCATTGTATGAGACATTTTCATTATTCCCCGAAACCTTGCTAACCCATTTTACATAAACTGGCAAGACGGCTTTCGCAGTCGCTTGGGTAATACTATTAGAAGAATTGGAAAGTGTCCAGGTGACAACAAAACGAGTCTCTTGTTCAACTTTTGGAGGTAATGGCCCACTCTGATATACCGCACTCTGAGTAACCTGAAATTCTGATGCAAGTTTGATAACTTTTTTAGCCACACTATCAACAGCACTTGAAATAGAACCGAAGGCCGATTGGCGCCCGCGGATTGAGACATCGAGCGTTATGCTTGGGTTTTTTACATTTGCACCTATTACTGAAGCAGTATTCGCACGGAATGTGAATTTCGCCGATCCGCGGGCGCCTGGCTCAATAGAAGAAAGTTCAGCAACCATGTTTTTGTCCCAAACAATTTGATTATTTGCCGAATCATAAAATCCATCACCAGGATTAATACTTCCTTGCTCAAGCGCTGCCCCAGAGAGTGTTGCGATAATTTGTCCATCGGTAATTTTCGATGATAAATTGTTCGTCCAAATAATTTCACCATTCACTGTATCTCCACCACCAACAACATACGATTCAGAATCTTGACCATTCACAAGAACGCGTGCTTCAAGAAACGGTCGCACAAGTGTTAGTGTTTTTAAAAGTGAATTATAGATAACATTTACCTTTGTCGCGACTGTTTGACTTGTTGTGCCAGCATAGAAATGAAACACTTGTTGATCGTCCGGCTGACCAGTTAATCGTCCCTTAAATGTCACAACAACAGGGTCGGTCAGTGTAAGTGCCGACAAATCCCACATTGAATTACCAATTGTCGGAGCTGGCACTGCACTATCAAACACAAATCCATTTGGGTATGCAATTTCAAGCATCGTACGCTCTGCTGGTAACGCTGTGTTTAATTTTGCTGTAATTTTAAATGTTGTAAGTTGGTCAACCGTTGCTGTATCTGGAGCATCAACAACGAGTGAAAGCGGAGCAGAACTAATAGTCACTCCGTACTGACTCTCTTTTGTAAAAATAGCATTTGAACCTTCGGGATGATATTCAAGCCGAATTGTTACGGGACGAATTGCTTTTTCTTCACCAAATAATTTTACTTTTATATTACGAGTAACACTTTGTCCGGCCTTAATAGTACCAATTGAATCACGAGGAAGACGAACAACATCGCTTGCTTCGTCAGTTGCCCCACGCGGATATTCAATGATGAGATTTGCTAATTCAAGTGAGGCGTTGTTGCGATTGACGATTTCAACTTGCAACGGCAATTCTTCCCCACCTTTTGTAAATGCTGTACCTAAAACAACTATATCAATATTGTCGTTTGAAACTGAAATACCACCAGAAAAATACATGTATGCGCCAAACAGAATCGCTCCGATAAAAAAAACAATAGAAATCTTGAAAAATTTTTTGAAAATAGATGAATGTTTTTTAGGAGAAACAGGAGTACTCTCATCAGTTGAATTTTTTCTAACTGATTCCCATGCCTGCGAAACTTTGTGCGCAATCGGATGAAGCACGCCAATTGTTCTACGCGCACTTGTTGTATCCTCTCGGTCATAGAGGTGTCGCTTTATGTCTTCAATTCGATTTTTAGGCGCTTCGGGCATATATCAACAAGTATACCACATAAGGATTTATTAGAGGTGACTTTCGCGAAGCGCTTGGTTAATATGCATTACGATAGACTGCTTTTCAGACAAAAGACCTTCGATATGAGTTGAATCAAAAGATGACCCAAGATAGTTGATAAGTGTTTCTGAATCCCCAATATATCCGAGTGTATGCATTATTCGTAATACGAGATGGAGTTCAAGCGCTTCGCGAACAGATGATTCAACCCCTTCCGCATCAAGCCTGCTCCATGCTTGTATTGTGTCGTCAAAGATTCCTTCATTTGGTTCTTCTCCATCACAAAGTCGTTCAATCAATTTTGCAACACGAGCCATAAAAATAATAGATGACCTATCAGCCCGCGCAAGAGGAAAGGAAATCACTGGCGTCGCTGATGTCACGCGCCAAATATCCCTGCCTCGCACAAAATCAATTTTGGCATACGAGAGGTCTTGAAGAGCGAAGCGGAGTTTTGACTTACCAAGACGAATACCCTGCGCAGTTGCGCGAATGAGCCCCATTTCCCTAGTGTAAATAGTGAGCATTTTGTTCGCTTCGCCAATATTTCGTGAGCCAAGTATTATTCCATTGGTGTGGTGAATGTGGTGCATGTATGTTTGTTATTATAAACTATATTATGGTATAGTGTGAATAAATAAAGAAAATATGATAACAGAAATAAGTACTCGTGAGCATATGATAATTTGCCAACGATTAGATACAAAAGAACGAACAAAATTTGTTTTATACCGAACCAAAAATGGCCAAACAACAATCTATCACGGAGAACACATGGACAGTGAAGATGATTTTCAGATAATGAGTGAAATGAATGAGAGTCTCTCAAAATTTAAAAGGGAGACAAAAAGAAAATTAGCTCTTTCATACTGGAACAGCCGAGACATTGTTTTAGATTAAACCACAACCCCCTATCTTTAACAGGGGGTTGTTTTTAATAAAATTGACAAACACAGTCATCGCCTATATAGTTTTTAAAAATCGTTCGATTAGTATGGAAAAGAAGAAATTAGGCGAGATAATCATCGCGTCACTTACAATTGTCGTTTTATCCATTGTTATTACATGGATATTTGGGCAAAAAAATATCAATGCCAATGATTATGTAAGTTTTGGATCTGCGGTTGTTTTTAATCTAGTAGTGTTTACATCACCACTAATTTTAAAAGCACAAATGAAAAAACAGGAAGATTTATTTGAGAAGATATTTTTTTGGTCAGGAAGAATATTTCTAATGGCTTTTGTGGGAACTATAATCATACACCTCATTCCACTTAAATTAGTTGTAAAAATCGAATTGATTACAAAATCACGATTCACAACAATTATGATAATTGGTTTCTTGTATGAATATATCGCCTTCAAAATACTCAGTAAAATCACTCCGCGTTTCTTGGCGACAATAACAGGCACCTAAAACACCAAAACCCCCTCACGAAAAATGAAGGGGGTTTTCTGTTGCTAGTTAGAAAGAAATTGTTAGTGCTAATTCATCTATGTGTATTTCTTGTCCTTCTGTTTCGGCAAATGAAATATCTTTCGCGCCGACAGTTTTCAGGAAGTCATCTTTCCATTCGTTGATAAGTGCTTGACCTTCTACGCCTGTTGCAATCGTAAGTGTAATTTCATCATTTGGGTTTAATCCCTTTTTCTTGCGCATATCTTGAATCGCACGCACAAGTTCGCGATACTGACCCTCTGTACGAAGTTCGGAAGTAATATGAGAATCAAGCTCGACCTCAGTTGAGATTGAAGAATCCTCTATCACTTCTTTGACATTTAACTCATCTTTAATGATATCTATATACTCACTTGCTAACTTTAAACTTTTAACTTTTAACTTCGCTAGTGGCTGACGAACTTTCATTCCTGCCTTTTGACGCGCTTCAAGTCCAAGAGTTACGAATTCTCTTGCTTGTTGCATTTCTTCTAAAATACTTTCAACTTTCAACTTTTCACTTTCAACTACCATCGGCCATTCTGCCAAATGCACACTTTGCTCATCGTTCTCATTTTTTAATTTCTGCCAAATATCTTCCGCAGAAAATGGAGCGAATGGCGCCATAACTTTCGTAAGAGTTTTTAGAATATAATACAGTGTTTTCTTCGCGTCATTGTCGCCATCTTTTAATCGTTCACGAGAACGACGAACATACCATGTTGAAAGGTCGTCAATGAAATCACGCAATCCACGAACTGATTCAAGAAGTTTATAGGAATCCATGTATTCTGTTGTTTTACTGGTGTATTCATTCAATCGTGCAATAATCCATTGGTCAAGAATATTATTACTTTCTGCCAACGACTTACTACTTTCTATTTTTGTATCTCGATATAACTCATAAAATGCGAGAACATTATAGAGCAAATTAAATACTTTATTGTGGAGCTCGGCAACAGTTTTCTCGTCAAAGTTTTTTGATTCACCTGGTTGATTCACTGAGTACATCCAGAGACGAAGAGTATCAACGCCATATTTATCCATCATCACCCACGGGTCAACAATGTTCCCTAGTGACTTCGACATTTTCTTACCTTTATCATCAAGAATAAGCCCAAGACAAATCACATTCTTATACGCCCTGCCTCGCCCCATGAGAATACCTACAGCATGAAGTGTATAGAACCATCCGCGTGTCTGATCAATCGCTTCTGAAATAAAATCAGCGGGATATAAAATATCTTTTCCTTCTAACGGCTTACCCTCTGCGAAGTCGAAGGGATAATGATTTTGCGCAAATGGCATCGCCCCTGAATCAAACCAGACATCCATAACTTCTTTTGTACGAGAGAGTTCCCCTCCACAGTCGCAAACTAATGACACCTCATCAATATATGGACGATGTAAATCAAGTTCATATTCCTCATTATGTGGTAATTGAACAAATTCTAATTGTTTAACCTCAGCGTTATTAAGATAATGAAAATCTTTTTTATCTCGAATCATTGCAAGAGATTCCTTTGCGGTATACCCAAGAGCACCAGCAACCATGAGCCATGCTGGCGAACCGTGAGTGATAATAAGAATATTTTTACCTGAATATTTTTGCTCGTATTCATAGAGTGCGCTTGTTGCTCGGCGTTTTATATCTCCATACGACTCATTTCCTTCTGGAGCAGAATTAAAATTCAGTTCTGTTTTAGGAAAATCAGTGTGGTATTCATTCCATGTCTTGCCTTCATACATGGGAAGCGACATCTCGTGAAGTCTTTCATCGTATATAACACTTTCTTTACTTACACCAAAAACATCACAGATTATTTCTGCTGTTTCTTTGGTACGAATAAATGGTGAAGCGATGATAATGTCAATCTTTTCTTTTTTTAGATTATCGGTGCTTTCATGAACACCTAACTTTCCTGCTTCGGTAAGATGACTTCCACTATTCATAACTGAACTAACGAGACCTTTTAAGTTTGCATCAGTTTGACCGTGACGCATTATGAAATATTTGTTGCCTGATTTTTTGGTTTTTGATTTTAGTTCTTCAATGCTTCCAATCGCATGAACTTTTTTACATGACTCACAGTTCCAAAGTGGAAGTGGTGTACCCCAATATCGCTCACGAGAAATTGCCCAATCTTTGATGTCTTTCAGCCATTCACCAAATCTTCCGTCACGAATATAGTCCGGCTCCCAGTTGATAGATTTATTTTCCTCTACGAGTTTATCGCGGAGAGAAGACATGCGGATATACCATGAATCACGCGCGTAATAGATGAGCGGAGTTTTACATCGCCAACAGTGAGGATATGAGTGTTCGTATTTTTCTTTTTTAAACAAAAGTCCGCGACCTGCCAAATCTTTAATGATATCAACAGCAACATCCTCGTCTTTCACAAATCTACCTTCAAAAGAACCTGTGCCAATAATAAACTTTCCATCAAGACCAACAAGGTGATGCTTTGGTAATCCAATCTCTGTACCAAGAGCAAAGTCATCAGCACCATACATAACTGCAGTATGCACGACGCCGGTACCGTCTTCGGTTGTCACGAAGTCCGCAGAATAAACCTTGAATGCTTTTTCAAGTTTTCCTTTTTCGCTTTCTGGAAGTGTATCAGCGAAATATGGATAGAGGGGTTCGTATTCTAGACCAACCAATTCACTTCCATTTAAATAAGTTACTTCTGCAATCTCTTCCATATTCCCTCCAGCTGGAAATATTTTTGAATCTTTAAAAACATCAGCTGCACGCCCAACAGCAATAATGTAAGTTTCCCCCGCAAATTCACCTGCTTTAATTTTCCATTTGCCATATTTAATATCCTTCCCCACCGCAAGCGCAACATTCCCTGGAAGAGTCCATGGTGTTGTCGTCCACGCAAGAATATATGTATTCTCCTGACCAACGACTTTAAATTTCGCATACACGGATAAATCTTTCACATCTTCATATCCTTGTGCGAGCTCGTGTGAAGAAAGAGCGGTGCCACAGCGGGCGCACCACGGCACGATGCGATAATCTTTATATACAAGTCCTTGCTCGTGCACATGCTTGAGCACATTCCACACTGACTCCATGTAGGTGTTGTGATATGTGACATACGGATTCTCTTGATCCACCCAATAACCAATACGCGTCGTAAAAGTATTCCAAATATCTAGGTATTCCCAGACACTTTCTTTGCACTCTTTATTAAATTTAGCGATACCGTATTCTTCAATTCCTTTCTTTGAATTAAGTCCAAGTTTTTTCTCAACCTGTAATTCAACAGGAAGTCCGTGTGTATCCCATCCGCCTTTTCGGCTCACATGATACCCACGCATTGTTTTGTATCGAGGAATAGCATCCTTGAACGCACGTGCTTCCAAGTG
>CAYXYC010000018.1:0-12320 GCA_964469225.1 uncultured Candidatus Saccharibacteria bacterium
ATAGACGCAAGGGCTTTGATAAATGCATCAATATCACTCTTTTTTGTTCCTCGTCCCATTGAGATACGAATAGAATCATTTGAATGTTTTGTATCACCCGAAACAGAGCGAAGCATTGCAATTACATGTGAACCAGTATCATCATCACTAGCACACGCACTTCGTTCAGAAACAGCAATTCCCTTTGCATCAAGTTCAATCACGAGCAACTCGCTTGAAATTCCACTGATAGAGATATTTATATTATTAGGAAGACGATTTTTCTCATCACCATTCACAATAATTTCATACCCAGATTCTCGAGAAAGTTTTTTTAGTTTTTCAAATCCATAATCACGGAGTGTAATTAGTCTTTCACACTCTTTTGTTTTAATTAGAGAGACTTCTTCAAACGCATTAGCAACACCGACAATTCCAGAAACATTTTCTGTCCCCGAACGAAGACCATATTCTTGCCCACCGCCAACATATATCGGGGCAAGCGAAACACCGCGCTTTTTGTAAAGTACGCCAACACCTTTTGGGCCGTAGATTTTTGAACCATTAAAAGAAAGTAAATCGACACCAAGCTTCTCTATATTTTCGGTCGGTAAATAATTCATTGCTTGGCAGGCATCAGTATGAAATAGTGGAAACTGATTCCCATTTTGTTTTCGGAAGTGACGAATCTCTTTGGCAATTTCTTCGATAGGTTGGACTGTGCCAATTTCATTATTTGCATAATGGACAGAAACCAATACTGTTTCCGAACGGAGCAACTCGCGAAAATGTTTCGGATTAACAATTCCCCGTTCATCTATCGGAATGTATGTAACGGTGGCTTCACCGCGCGATTCGAGCAGGCGACAATTTTCAAGTACCGCATAATGTTCAATCGGTGTTGTAATAATATGTGGAACACCTTCGCCTTTATATGCTCGAATCGCGCCAATAATAGCGAGAGCATCTGATTCAGTGCCACTCCCCGTAAAAATAATTTCATCAGGATGCGCCGACAAGCACCGAGAAATATGCGAACGAGCATCATCAATATATCGTCTCGCCAAAACACCGAGATCGTGAATACTGCTCGGATTTGCACCGCGAATTTCCTTTTCGCACTTAGACATTGCTTCATGCACCCGAGAACTCATTTCCGTGCCTGAGGCATTATCTAGATATATAGTTTTTCGCTTTAAAAAATTCATACAATAATATATCCGCACTATATCACAGCATTGTAAAAAATGCTTTATTAGTATATACTCTTCGGCAGTATGACTACTCTAATCCTTTTATATATACTCGCTGGAATTATAGTTATTCTTCTAGTTTGGATCCTCATAACTGAACGCCGTTTGCGAACCCTTTTTGCTGGCACAAAAGCAAAAGACCTAGAAGAGGTCCTTACAACTCTTGTCACACACATAAAAGAACTAGAAAAGGGTGAAGATGAAATCAACAATCGCCTCGCAGTCGTCGACAAACGCCTTGATTCATCAATCCGACGAATCAAAACAGTGCGATTCAATCCATTTAAAGATGCCGGCAGTAATCAGAGTTTCGCTATCTCATTCCTTAATGATGAAGGTGATGGTGTCATTATTTCAAGTTTGTACGCTCGCGACCGTATGAGTATTTTTGCAAAACCAATCGAAAAAGGTGTTTCTGATTTTGAACTTTCAGATGAAGAAAAAGATGTCCTTAAGCAATCAAAATAATCATGCACTAAAAAAAGATGAACGCAAAACAAGCACAAGAGCATATCGTGTCCCGCCCTCCCGTTGTAGTTATCATGGGTCATGTTGATCATGGCAAATCAACACTTCTCGATTATATTCGCAAATCAAATATTGTTGCCGGCGAAGCTGGTGGTATAACTCAGCATATTTCTGCGTACGAAGTACTTCATACTGATGAACATAAAAAACCACGATATATTACTTTTTTAGATACACCTGGACATGAAGCATTTTCAAAAATGCGCGCTCGTGGTGCAACGACTGCTGATATAGCAATTCTCGTTGTGTCCGCTGAAGACAGTGTTAAAACACAAACACTTGAAGCGTACGAAACAATTATAGAAAGTAAGACCCCTTACATTGTTGCAATCAATAAAATCGATCGCCCAAATGCCAATATTGAAAAAGTAAAAATGGATCTCGTAGAGAAAGGAATTTATCTTGAAGGATATGGTGGTGATATTCCATTTGTACCTATTTCAGCAAAAGAAGGAACAGGTATTAATGAACTTCTTGATATGATCATATTAGTTTCTGATATGCACAACTTTACAGGTAACACTGAAGCACTCGCAAGTGGCGTCATTATTGAAGCGCATCGTGATCCAAAACGCGGAGTTTCAGCAACTGGAGTCATTAAAAACGGAACCGTAAAATCAGGAATGTTTATTGTTGCTGGAACAGCAATTGCAAATACCCGTATTATGGAAAATTTCCTCGGAAAACCAGTAAAAGAAGCAACGATGTCTTCCCCAATAAAAATTGTAGGCTTTGATGCAATCCCTGATGTCGGAAGTAGTTTTGAAACATTTGAAAGCAAAAAAGATGCAGAAAAATATATCGAAGAAATGAAAGAATTACTCACGAAGCAACAAGAAAAATCAAGCGATATACAGGCAAAGAAAATTATCCCACTCATCATAAAAACTGATGTTGCTGGAACAATTGAAGCACTTGAAAAAGAAATAGCAAAAATAAATACAGAAGATATCGCTTTTCGTATTATCAGTAAGGGTGTCGGTGCAATCAATGAAAGCGATTTGAAGCTTGCAAATTCTGGTAGTGAAAGTATTATTGTTGGATTCAATGTGAAAATTGACAATGGTGCTCGTGACCTTAACGAATCACTAAAAATTATCGTTCAAACATTTGATATTATTTACAAACTAACTGACTGGTTAAAAGAAATTGCCGAAGAGCGTCGTCCTCGAAGCGAAGTTATGGAGACAATTGGAACACTAAAAGTTTTGCGAACATTTAGCGCAACAAAAGATAAGCAAGTTATTGGTGGTAAAGTAACTCTCGGATATGTTTCCGAAGGAGGAGTGATTCGTATTTTGCGTCGTGACTTTGAAATCGGTCGAGGAAAAATCGTCGGCGTACAAATCAATAAGACAAAAGTTAAGCAAGTTGAAGAAGGAACTGATTGCGGTCTATTGGTTGAATCAAAAATTGATATTGCGTCAGGTGATGTGCTTGAAGTTTTTACCGTTAGTATTAAATAAAAATCTCGTATGGAACATCGAGAAGAAAAAATCGCAAACACAATCAAAGAAGTCGCAGCGCTTTGGATTGAGAAAGAAGGTGGCAGATCATCACTGATTACAGTCACGCGTGTTCTACTATCGCCTGATAGACGAAACGCGACAATTATGATTACCGCACTTCCGCAAGATAAAGAAGCTGCGGCGTATGGATTTGTTCGTCGAAACTTAGGAGAAATTCGCGTAGAAGTCACACGAAATTTGCGAATCAATCCGATTCCTTTTCTTGATGTCAAAATAGATGAAGGAGAAAAGAACCGCCAAAAAATTGACGATTTACTGTTTAATGGGTAGGATAAACACAGAAAGTAGTCAGTAGATAGTAGTAGGTACTGAAACAAATAAGGTGTGGTGGCGAAGTGGTAACGCTGCGGTCTGCAAAACCGCCATTCGCGGGTTCGATTCCCGCCCACACCTCCATCGAATACCTTTGTTCGAGAATATGCCCAGGTGGCGGAATTGGTATACGCACTGCTCTTAGGAAGCAGCGAGGTAACTCATGGAGGTTCAAGTCCTCTCCTGGGCACACATTTTTAGGCGTTTAATATTTTAAATGCTATTTCCTTTTTTCTTGATAAAGAAATATTTTCACCCTTATATATCCAATCTAGTATTTTAATACTATCTTCTTTTGCAAAGAGTAAGGTGTAAACGGAAGAATTTTTGGGAATATGAATTGAACCACCTTTAATAAGAAATAGCCGACCAGAGGTTTCTAAAATCCAATTCAAAAATGCTCGACTTGCAGAACAAAGTCGTACTTTATATTGATATTGTTTACTCTCAGGGTGTTTAAAAATTGTAATACTACCATCGCCATCAATGCACCCCCGTAAAAAATCTTTAAAATACTTCTCAGGTATCTTTAATTGACTTATGGTTTTAGATTTTCTTGGCGTGATTCCTATACTTAATAAAAAATTAAAAAAGTTTTTATCACCGAATTGTAAAACATAGTATTTCTTATCTGTTGAACCTCCACGAGATTTCATTCCGATTTTATTACTAATTCCAAGACATTTTTTACAATTTAAAACCATTTCCTCGTCTTTTGAAGTAATATTTAAATGTCGTAAATCTGGTGAGAGGTTCCCATCGGAAGCAATCACACCTATTACATAAGCAAAATTACTATTCCATTCTATTTTTACATTCCCTTTTCGATGAGACATACTTTAATTATACTAAAACAAATAGCGTCTACCAATCTTAAAAAGATAACCCTGGGGACGATGTGAGATTATTGAACCATTACGGTGGTATTGACAACAGTTTTATAAAATGTTATACTCCCAAAGTTCTAAATATATTTTAAAACCATTAAAAGCAAAAACGCATGAAAAAAAATGCTTTTGAAAAAGATGTAGGAGGTATCACCTTCAACATTAGCCCTATGGGTACAAAAATTTCTGCGGTGGTAAAAAACGATGCCGGCAACCTGGCTAAACATTAAAACCAGGAAAGCGCCATGCAAAGAAAAAAATCAAAACCACAAGCATTTACTTAGGCCTTCGGGCCAAGGTAAAAACAAAGCCCCCGTCAATTTGCGGGGGCTTTTTATTTGCAATCTATCTCGAAATATAGTATATTACTCCCATGACGATTATTACTACTGTGCTACCGTATATACAGATTATTCTGTCTATCATTCTCATTGTTGCAATCTTACTCCAGCAAAGCGGTTCAAGCGCCGGAGGCGTATTAGGAGGCGGAGACAATGGTGGTCTTTACCACACTCGCCGAGGATTTGAAAAATTCCTCTTTACTACGACTATTGTCGTTAGTATTCTTTTTGCGCTATTCGCATTCGTAGCAATACTCGTTAAGTAATCGTTTATCTTAACTAATATTAATTAAAATACTCACTATTATTCGCGCGCGAATAAAGCATACAATGCGTACTTTTATATCATTCCTTAAGGAATTTCGTCTTCCTAAAAAAGCTGAGCTTGCTTACGCAATTCAAGCTCTCTCAAAAAAACAGTTCTGGATATTTATCGGCATTATCATAATTGCGCTTTTTTCAGTATTGGTACTTCTCCAGAAAATAAATAATCATTTCCTTGTTGAAATTCCAGCAGACGGTGGCTCAATCGTTGAAGGTATTGTTGGTATACCAAGTTTAGTAAACCCAGTACTTGCCCTTTCAGACGCCGACAAAGACCTCACCGCAATTGTTTATTCTGGTTTAATGCGAAAAATGCCTGATGGTAGGTTTATCCCTGATCTTGCTGAATCTTATACTATCTCACCAGATGGAACAGTTTATACATTCGTATTAAAGAAAAAGATATTTTTCCATAACGGCGACCCAATCACGACGCAAGACATCGCCTTCACTATACAAAAAATCCAAGACCCCCTCATCAAAAGCCCACGCAGGTCTAGTTGGGATGGTGTTAGCGTTAGCACCCCTGATGATGAGACAATTACATTTACACTTAAAAAGCCATATATTTCTTTTATGGATAATATGACACTTGGTATTTTGCCAAGCCGTCTCTGGAAGAATATTACCCCAGCAGAATTTGGTGTATCAACGCTAAATGTAAAAGCAATTGGCTCAGGACCATTCATGATTGATTCAATCAGTCGAACGAATGATGGCATTCCTGAAACATACACCCTAAAAAGATTTCGTAATTTTACACTTGGTACACCACATATAACATCGATGACATTCATATCCTATGCAAATGAGGCAGCGCTCTTGAAGGCATTACTAAATCATTCCGTAGATCAGGCGGGTGGTATCAGCCCAGAAAATGCACAGGAAGTCTTCAAAGAAAGTTACATGTTGAATACTACAACTCTTCCTCGTATGTTTGGTATTTTCTTTAATACAACACAAAATAAAATCTTTGCCGACAAAAGCGTTATGAGCGCATTTAATACAGCACTTGATCGAAAAGATATTATTGACTCAGTGCTTTCTGGATACGGAACACCAATTTCTTCCCCACTTCCATCATTACTCCTTCAAAAAGAGCGAGTAGTGCCGAACGCATCACTTGATGAAGCAAATACAATTCTAGATAAAGGAGGATGGACAAAAGGTACTGATGGAATCCGAACAAAAGGCGGAACACGAGTTGTTTCAAAAACAAAAAAGGTAAATGGAAAAACAATTACTCAAAAAGTGATTGAGAAAACAAATGACCCAATTACTCGCCTTGCCTTCTCTCTCACAACAGGAGATACACCGGAACTCAAAGATACAGCATTCCGTATCAAAAGCCAGCTTGAACAATTAGGTGTACTTGTTGATGTAAAAGTCTACGAAACAGGGCAACTAAATCAGCTCATCCGTGCGCGCGACTACGAATCACTATTCTTTGGTCAGGTTATCAACCATGAATCAGACTTGTTCTCATTCTGGCATTCATCACAGCGCACCGATCCGGGACTCAATATCGCCCTTTACTCAAACCCAAGTCTCGACTCACTGCTTGAAAAGATTCTCGCGACTCGTGATGCAAAGAAACGAACTGAACTCTATCAAACAATGAACGAAGAATTTACAAAAAACATTCCAGCACTTTTTGTTTATTCACCAACATATATTTATGCAACAAATAAACACTTGGGGAATATCTCATTTGAGACACTTACCAATCCATCTGATAGATTCTCATCAATCTATATGTGGTACGCAACAACAGACAAAGTCTGGAAAATATTTACTAAATAATTATTAATCAAAAAAACAATATGAACGAAACACAAAGACAGACACCAGACGGACAGAGACATCGCCGACCATTTCATGCACGAAAGCATCCGCAAGGACCGCGAACAAATAGCACAAATGCACCAGCGCGACCTAGTGCTCCACGAACAAATACAAACAATAATCAAAAGCGAGGAGACCAGCCGGCAAACACAAAAAGACACGATATGGGACGATCAGCGCAAAAGCTTGGCCGTGGTAGTTATCAATACGGCGCAAACAAAGGCAATCGCCGACCAAAAATTGCTCCACGCGGAGGAGTCGGCGATGTAAATCCTGTCCCCTCAAAGAAAAAGACACCTTCGATTCCCGCCCCTGAAGCAGGCGTTATTCGAGTAATACCCCTCGGTGGTGTTGAAGAAATTGGTAAGAACATGACTGCTATCGAAATCGGTAACGATATTATTATTATCGACGCTGGTATGCAGTTCAAAACCGACGATACCCCAGGTATTGATTACATCATCCCAAACACAACATACCTAGAAGAACGCAAAGATAAAATCCGCGCCATGATTGTAACCCACGGACACCTCGACCACATCGGTGGTATTCCTCTTGTGATGAGTCGTATCGGCAACCCGCCACTCTACTCACGAAATCTATCTATTCTTCTTATGAAGAAACGCCAGGAAGAATTTCCGCATTTGCCTGCTCTTAATTGTCAGGTTGTTGAAAAAGATTCTGTGGTTTACGCAGGAGAAATGCGCATCCGCTTCTTTGGTGTAACTCACACTGTGCCAGATTCAATGGGTATCATTATTGAAACACCTTATGGTTCAATCGTAAACCCAGGAGACTATAAACTAGACCAGATTGATGGCGTTGTAAGCGATGAGGAACAAAAAGAATATGCAGTTTTTGATAAAGAAAAAGTTCTTCTTTTGTTGACTGACTCAACAAATGTGGACAACGAAGGATTTTCGCTTCCAGAAGTCAAAGCACACCAAGGTCTTGAGAACCTTATTAAAAAAGGCACTGGTAGAATCATCATTGCGGCCTTCGCCTCTCACTTAACTCGTTTGATTAAAGTTGTTGAAGTTGCTGAAGCTCTCGGCAAGAAAGTTGTTTTTGATGGTCGTTCAATGAAGTCAAACATTGAGATTTGTGAACAAGCAGGACTTTTTAAACCCAAAAAAGGAACTATTATTCCCATCGAAGATGTTGATAAATATCCACCGAACAAAGTCATTATTATGATGACTGGCGCGCAAGGAGAAGAATTCGCATCGCTCGGTCGTGTAGCAAACAAAACACATAAGAAATTCACAATCAAACCAGGTGACACCATAATTCTCTCCGCCTCAATTGTTCCGGGCAATGAAATGGCTGTTGAACGAATGAAAGATAACCTTGCTCGTGCTGATGTCAAAATCATTAGTTATCGCACAAGCGAAGAAACAATTCACGCAACAGGACATGGAAACCAAGAAGACATCAAATGGCTTCACCGCAAAACACATCCTAAGTTCTTTATTCCAATTCACGGAAATCACTACCGTTTGAAACTCCACAAAGATCTCGCAATGTCTCTCGGAATGTCAGCTGAAAATATTGTTGTTCCAGATAACGGCTCAATTATTGAAATCTATGACAACGGTGAAAAAATCCGTGTTCGCAAAGAAAAAGCACCAGCATCCCCAATGATGGTTGATGGATTCTCTGTTGGTGACGAGCAAGAAGTCGTTATTCGCGACAGACAAATGCTTGCCGAAGACGGTATGTTTGTCCTTATTGCAACAATTGATTCACTTACGGGTAAACTCCGCAAATCCCCTGATATTATTTCTCGTGGATTTATTTACCTCAAAGAAAATCAGGATTTGCTTCATCAGGTACGAATGATTATCAAAAAAACAATTGAAGACGAGACTCGTGGAGTACATCCTGTAAATTTTGATACTGTCAAAACAACACTTGGTGACAACATTTCAAAATTCCTCTTCCAAAAAACAGCAAAACGCCCACTTGTTATTCCAGTACTTTTGAGTATCTAATATGCTTTCACGACTAGAAAAAATTCATAAGATGTACATAGTGTCATTCTTCTTCACACTTCATGTGGCGCTTGCGGCATATGTGAATTCGACATTTCTATCAACAGTCATACCCGCGCAATATGTAGGTATTCTATACACCATCTCAGCGGTTATTACCCTTATACTTTTAACTCGAAGCTCTCATATTCTCCAGCACTTTGGAAATAAAAAACTTATTCTAGGACTTCTTCTTGTTAATATGCTATCACTGACAGGACTTGTGGTACTGCGCTTGCCATATGTCATCGCATTGTCGTTTATTTCGTTTCTTGCAACTAATACTCTTATATCTTTGTGCCTTGATATCTTTATTGAACACTTTGGAAACAAAGCAACAATTGGTAAGACGCGTGGCATATATCTGACAATTACAAACACAGCATGGGTAATCTCACCTCTTGCTTCAGCGTTTTTAATTACTTACGGAGGAGGATACACGACGATTTATGTTGTGGCGTTTATAGCAACTATCATAATGACTATTGGACTTCTTTTCTCAGTTAAAACTTTTGAAGACACACTCTATAAGAAAACACCAATTATTGAAGCATTTAAATATCTCGCGAAAAACAAACACATGTTTGCTGTATCGTTCCTGAACTTCTTGCTTCAATTCTTTTACGCGTGGATGGTTGTTTACACGCCAATTTATCTTATTGAACATATTGGTTTTGGTTGGGATAGCATCGGCACCATATTTACAATAATGCTTTTGCCTTTCGTTTTGTTCGGATTACCAACTGGACTTTTGATTGATAAATACCATATCAAGAAGCGTCTTTTGTTATTCGTTGGGTTTATTATTATGATTATTTCAACTGCAAGTATTGCGTTCATCACAACAAAGAGTGTAGCTATTTGGGCTCTCGTTCTATTTATTACTCGCGTAGGAGCAGCTATTGTTGAAACAACTGCTGAAATTTATTTCTTTACACATATCAAAGAAGAAGAGGCGTTTATGCTCGGAATCTTTCGTGATATGACTCCGGTTGCTTATATTATTGCACCTATTATTGCAACATTATTCTTGGCATATATGCCATTTAATTATCTTTTCGTAGTACTTGGTGCTATTCTTATTTCTGGTATCTATTATACAACTCATCTAAAACACAATCATGACGGAATCATTGAAACGAATAAATAAATACCTCGCAGAACATAATTATGCGACTCGCACAGGAGCTGATGAACTCATTAAAAAAGGGCTTGTTACTATTAATGGAAGGAAGGCAATCTTAGGGGACAAAGTAAGTGATAGTGATACTGTCGTTGTAAGCACAAAAGCATCAAAGAAAGAGTATGTGTATTATGCATACAATAAAGCACCTGGCGTCTCTACAAATCCTGAACCAGGAGTAAAAGATATTTTGAAAGTCACAAGATTCCCTGTTCATGTTTTTCCTGTTGGGAGACTCGACAAAGACTCACACGGATTGATTATTATGACAAATGACGGGCGTGTGACTGACCGTCTCCTCTCACCCAAATATGTTCACGAAAAAGAATATATTGTAAAAACAGAGAAAGAATTCACAGATCAGTTTGTTCTCAATATGTCAAAAGGTGTGAAGTTTGATGAACATACAAGTAAGCCATGCGAGGTGAAACGGAAAACTAAAAATACTTTCACCATTATTCTAACTGAAGGAAAGAAGCGCCAAATCAGACGAATGTGTGAAGCGCTCTATCACAAAGTTATTGATTTGAAGCGAGTCCGTGTTATGAATATTCTACTCGACAAAATACCCCTTGGCGGATACAGAGAAATTAACGGAAAAGAATTAGAAACATTTTTGCAATCTCTAAAGCTAGTATAAAAAACACCACACAGGACTATCCTGTGTGGTGTTTTTTATCTGTATGTTATTTAGCAATATATGGTAGAAGTCCCATAAATCGAGCGCGTTTGATTGCTTCTGCAAGCTTGCGCTGGTTTTTTGCTGTAACATCAGTGCGACGACGAGACATCATTCGCGCGCTCGGAGCCAAGAATCGGCGGAGCAGTTCGACATCTTTGTAGTCAATGTGTTTGATGTTATTTGATGAAAAATAATCTTGTTTCATAATTCGAAATATTAATTGTTAAAATGGAATATCCTCAGCATTAATTTGTTCGTCAGGATATTCAATTGTATCGAGCTCATCATTTGTATCTTCCTTTGGAGCAGATGCCTTTGCAGGAGATGAACTTCCAGATGACGAAGACGAACCAGAACCTTTTGAACCAAACTGGATTGAATCAGCAATTATTTCAGTACGATATTTTTTCGTGCCGGTTGCCTGATCATCCCAACTGCGAGTCTCAATGCGACCTTCAACTAGAATCTGGCTTCCTTTTCGCATATACTGGGCGACATTTTCAGCGGTCTTACCCCAGACAACTATATTGTGATATTCAGTCTTTTCTTGTTTATTACCTGCACTGTCGCGATATACGCGATTCGTTGCAAGAGAAAATGTGCACACTTTGTTACCTGACGCGATAGCCTTTAGTTCAGGATCACGAGTAAGGTTACCGATAAGAATTGCTTTGTTTAGATACATCCCGTTAGAAGCAGGTCGCGGTCAATTTCTTCCTGCTTGTTAAATTATAGTTTTAATTCGACTAAAATGTAATGCTAATTCATTCCGTTAGATACTGCGACCGCGGCTTCTAACGGGATACATATCATCTATTATACTACGAGAGCATCAATTTCCTTATCAATCACTTCTTCGTTGATTGGAAGAGATTCTTCGGCCTTTGGAGTATGTCGGCGCTTGCTTCCCTCCTTGCCATACGGACGCTTTGTTGACATTGTGTTCTCACGAACAGTCTTAACCAAGAGGTAACGGATTAGTTTCTCATTCTTTTCGAGCATACCTTTGATTGCATGAGCAACCTCTGGTGTACATTCAAACTTTACCCAGCCAAAGTATCCGTATGAAAACTTCTGCTTTTTGTTTGCAATAGAACGAGACATTTCGTAGGCAAGCTCAATCATTTTTGGGTATTCATCAGAGATGAATGTAACCCCAAAATCAGTGAGTGTGTCTTTGAATACTGTTACTTCTCCGCCAAGATTTTCCTCAGCGATACTTGGCACCATAAGGTAACCAACTTCGTACACACTTGTACGAACTTCTTTTTCACTTTCCATGTGTGAATATTAATATTATTGTTAAACCATCTCACTCTGGACCTTTGTCCGCCAATATATTTTGACGGTTTCGTGTCCCGACTTCAGGGTCGGGACAAGCGAGATGTGGGGTTATAGTAGCATGAAAAAATACCCATGTCTAC
>CAYXYC010000019.1:0-12235 GCA_964469225.1 uncultured Candidatus Saccharibacteria bacterium
TAGACGAAGTTCGGTTCGTCCAGCAAAAGTACTTTTCTCAAATGTTGCCGTTAGTTTTATTCTCTCTCCTTTTGTAAGTGTACGAGTATAACTATCACGAGTCTTAAAAAATGCAATGGCTTTTATTTTCCTACCTCGGCTATTTAAAAATGTCATTTCCAAATGATTCTGCTCTTTACCAAATTCTTTGATATCAAAAATTGGAATATCAATTAATTGAAAAAGTGGCTTCGGATTCCCCATTCCATACGGCGCAAGTTTTTCAATCACTCTATAATTATCTTCATTTATATCATCAATAGAAATAGTCGCGTCAATCATCTGACCACCCTCTTCGCCACAAGTCGGACTTGTGGCTAGGTCTGTATATACAGCGAGTAATCGTTCTTCTAGAAAATGAATTTCCTCGTGCGAAACAGAAAATCCACCTGCGCCTGTATGTCCACCGAATGTTAGTAAACTTTTTTCAGGCAAAGAAGACATCAGCGCTACAAGATTCACATTTCCCCACCCACGACATGACCCACGAATCACATCACCTCCTTCCTTTCCCCAAACAAATGAAGGCTTTTTATACTCTTCGCTAATTTTTGCAGATACAAGACCGAGCACTCCCACTCGCCATTTTGGATTACCGATAACAATGACTGATTTTTCTTCACGAGTAGATAAACACTTTTTTACTTCTTTCATAATCTGAGCCACATTTTGTTTTCTTTCATCATTTATTTTTGCGAGGTGATCCGCAGATGCACGAGCAAGAGCTGGGTCGGTTGTTGAGAGTACGACAAATGCATCCATCGGATGTGCCATACGACTCGCTGCATTAAGCCTGGGCGCGAGTGTAAAAGTAATATCTTCTTCGTTTAATCTTGAAACATCAACACCTGCCTTGCGAAAAAGTTCTGATAATCCAGGCCGGCGAGATTTTTGTAAAACTTTTAGACCATAATATGCGAGTACACGATTTTCATTGCAAAGCGGTACCTGGTCAGCAAGTGTTGCAAGTCCGGCCATATCGAGAAGCCACTTTTCGAAACCAACAGGAATATTCCAATATTCTCCATATTTTTTTATAAGTGCCTGTACGAGCTTGAACGCAAGCCCTGCCCCACAGAGCATTTTGTCTGGGTATTCACATCCACTTTGTTTTGGATTAATAATTGCGTATGCTCGAGGAATAATATCGGAGCCAGCCCCGCCTTCGTTTTCGCTTCGGCGGGGCAAGTGATGATCAGTAATAATTACATCAATACCATCTGCCATCGCTTTTGCCACTTCTTCTATCGCAGTAATTCCTAAGTCAAATGTAATAAGTAGATTTATTTTCTGTTCAATAAATGTATCGATTGCATCTCGGTGCAATCCATATCCTTCATCATGCCGGTCAGGAATATAGACAGAGAAATTTTCATAACCAATCTTTTTAAAAAAGTCATGCATAATAACTGCCGCCGGAATCCCGTCGCAGTCATAGTCACTATAAATAACTATTTTTTCTTTTGCCTCTATTGCTTCAAAAATTCGTACAACGGCTTTTTCCATATCTTTCAAAAGATATGGGTCATAGAGATGTTCGTCGTACGAAGGATTTAAAAAACGCTCGCGCTCTTCGGGTAACACACCGCGATTTGAGAGGAGAATATCTAGAAGTTCTGAATGATTTGGCATACGAACGATTGTACCATATACTATATTTATGAATGATAATTGCTTATTTTGTAAGATTATTACGGGTGTTATTCCAAGTTCTGAAATATATGAGGACGACGAATTTTTCGCCTTTCTTGATATCAACCCAGTCGTCAAAGGCCACACACTTTTAGTGCCAAAATCTCATTTTGAATGGATACACGAAACACCAGATGAGGTCATTGCCCGCGCCTTTACGACAACAAAAATTCTCATACAAACAATGCGAGAAAAATTACCTTGTGACTATGTACAAGTGTCTGTCGTTGGTAAAGATGTTCCCCATTTTCATATTCATCTGATCCCGCGAATGCTTGGTGATGGACTACCCCAGTTCCCTACAACGACATACGATTCAACTGAAGAAATGAATCAAATGGCCTTAAAATTAAAAACCCCGCACCAATAGGTGCGGGGTTTTGTTTAATTTACTTCAACAAGTTGATGCTTGATAAGTTTCTGATATTCAGGACAAGAAAGAGAAAGTTCATCGTGTGAACCTTGCCCAACTATTTTCCCATCATCAACAACAAAAATAATGTCGGCATCAGCAATTGTTGATAAACGGTGAGCAACAATAATTGTTGTACGACCGATTGAGCCACGATTAATTGCATCATGAATTAATTTCTCATTATGAGAATCTAATGCACTTGTTGCTTCATCAAAAATCAGAATTTTTGGATTTTTGATGAGTGCTCGAGCAATACCAATACGCTGGCGTTCTCCTCCTGATACTTTTATTCCACCCTCACCAATCATAGTATTAATACCAGCGGGAAGTTTTTCAATAAATTCATTTAGTGAAGAATCTTCAAGAACTCTTTCAAATTCTGCGCGAGGAATACGCCTTTTCTTATCAGGAAGACCAAATAAGATGTTTTCTTTAACACTCCGATCAAACAAGTCAATTTTTTGCTCCACATTACCAATGTGAGTACGCAACCAGCGAAGATTAATGTCTTTTAGATTAACACCATCAATAAAGATATCTCCAAATGATGGGTCATAGTACCTTCTGAGTAAATTAATAATAGTAGATTTACCTGAACCAGAAAGTCCAACAAGTCCAACCTTTGCTCCAGCGGGTATGATAAACGAAATACCTGAAACAGCGTGATCGTGTTCTCGTTCTTCTGAAATTTGATCGTCAGATGTCACACGCTTAGGGTACGCAAATGAAACATCCTTAAATTCAATCTCTCCCATAAGTTTTCGCAACATCTTACCTTTTTCGTTAATATCAATGTCAGGCTTGATTTCAAGTAATGAGAAGAACTTTTTGATCTCAGTAATCATAAACAACATTTGTCGTTGTTGATTCATGATCATAATCAAATTTCCAAAAATTGTTCCAACCCAACTGACAAGCGCGATAAATACACCGACTGTTAATTTACCCCGGAATACAAGATAGATACCGAGAGCAAGTACGGCATATCTCCCAAAAACAACAATACTGCGGTTAAGATAAAAATAACTTAAAAAAGATGACCACGTGCGTTGAGACAAACGATCAATCTGTTCATACGATGAATCAAATTCATGTATTGTTGATTGCTCCTGCGCTTCAGCAATAACAAGAGTAGTGTTCCGAAATAATTCAGACTGTAACTTTGACTGATCTTGTCGCTTTTTTCTAATTTCTTCAATTTTTGGGAAAAATGATTTATTAAGAAGATACGCAAAGAAGCAATACAGTGATGCAAGGATAAAAGAAAGCGCGGATATTCTCCAATCAAAAAAAGCAATAACAATAAGTGTTGCTATAATTTGAATCACAGTTGGGGTGACCATGTAAATCATTGAATTCAATAATTGGACAAGAGCGTTTTGGCCCTTATTTACAATACTTTGTTTAACCCCCGAATGCTCGTTGATATGCTGACCCACAGAATACCCAAACAATTTTCCAATAGAATGGAGATTTATGAAACGAGAAATATCATAATCCCAATGTTTTTCACTGTATCGTTCAACTAACAAAGAGAATACGAGGGCTTGAAGTGCAGTAGCCAGACACGATAGTGATAACCAAAAAACAACATCATGAGAAGAGTTTTTTTGAAGAGCATCAATTGCTTTACCGAGCCACCATGGTGCAATAGCACCAATAATATACCCAATAAAATTTGCAAATGATAAAACAAAAACATGCCTTTTGAAGGGTCGAAAAAGCAAAATAATTTTTTCAAGGAGCGAATTTTTATCCATATATAATGATTTTATTTTCTAAATTCTAACACAAAAAAATATGAAAGTCAATTTATTTTATTTCAAAGATTTAATTCCCGGAAGGGTGCCCTGGGAGAGAAATTCGAGAGTTGCCCCTCCACCAGTCGAGACAAAACCAAATTTATTTTCAAGTTTTAGTTTATCAACAAGTGCCACGGTGTCACCCCCGCCGATAATACTGTCTGCCTTGGAACAAGAGATTATTTTCAAAACTTTTTCTGTTGCCCCACCAAAACCTGATTCATATTTACCGAGCGGACCATTCCAGAGAATAAATCGCGCTTTTTTAATCATCGTTTCAAGCTCGGTCACACTCGCTGGCCCAATATCAACAATCATCTCATTTGCGCGAACAGTTTCAGGATTTGTATACCGATGTGCTTTGCCTTTCGCAACTTCAACATCAATCGGCAAAAATAATTTTTTATCTTTCAATAATTTCTGAATTCCAAAATCACCCTCATCAACAAGTGATGTACCAACTTCATATCCTTTTGTTTTATAAAATGTATTCATTAGCGCACCTGCAATATAGACCATATCAGCAGATCGTAGGAATTTTTTTACTAGTGGAACTTTTGTTCCAAATTTTGCGCCACCCAATATAAATAGAAATGGATGCTTCGGCGAAAACGCAAGAGAGAGATGTTTCACTTCATCCATAAGTTGTAATCCGGCATAAGAAGGAAGATGTTTTGGAATGCCAACAATTGATGCATGAGTGCGATGTGATACAGAAAATGCATCATTTACATACATATCACCAAAACGCGCAATCCCACGGGCAAATGAATCAGCATTTTCTTTCTCCCCCTTTTCACGGCGAATATTTTCAAGAAGAATTATTGTGCCGTTTTTTTGCATATCTAAAACATCTTTTGTTTGGTTTTCAAATACCGATGTCTTTATAAATGTAACAGGAGTATGTTTTAAAAGCGCTTGAGCAATTGGTGCGAGGCTTTGTGCACCATCGAGACCAGCATGAGCAATCAAAATTATTTTTGCGCCTTTGTTCTTTAAATATTCAATAGTTGGCAGAGCTTTTTTGATACGAAAATCATCACGGACTTTACCCTTTATAATTGGAACATTAAAATCAACGCGTACAAGTACGCGTTTCCCTCGAATATCTTTAGCTTCTTTAATAGATTTCATCCCGTTAGAAGCAGGTCGCGGTCAAAAAGGCGACAGTGCTTGTATTTAGTTTTATAAATTGTATTTTCATAATATTGATGATTTTTGTTTTTTGATTGTGGCCGCAGCTTCTAACGGGATCATTTAGTTTACACAAGCAACTATTGCCGAGAATTTTTTATAATTAATACTATCCCTCCCGACAAGCAATCCATCGGCTTCACCCCCCACTAAAAATGCTTCGGCATTTTCCGGATGAACAGAACCACCATAGAGAATCGGAATTTTCTGAGCGATTTTTGCATCATACATATCAGAGAGGACGCGACGAATAAAAATTCTCATTTCAATAAATTCTTCCGGCGTTGCTTCACGAGAGGCGCTTTTGCCAATCGCCCAAATTGGTTCGTATGCAATAATGATACTTCCTGCTTGCGACTTTGATACACTCGCCAAACATTCATGTATCTGGTCTTTGATAAAACCGAGATAAAATCCAGTCGTGTCTCGTGAACTCTCGCCAATACAGAGCACAGGTGTTAGTTTTGCTCTGAGTGCTTGTATAATTTTTTTACCAACAATTGTATTCGTCTCACCACCCAAACGGCGCTCAGAATGGCCGAGAATCACCGCTCGCCCGCCGAAACTGCGAATCATTGATGCAGAAACCTCGCCTGTGTATGCGCCTTCAGATTCAAAAGACATGTCTTGCGCACCAAGACGAATCTTTTTTGCTTTTAATTTTTGAATTGATGAGAAAAAAGGAAACGGCGGACAGATTACAATATCGGCGTGTGTTGTCTTTTTGGTCGCCGTAATAATTCCGCGTGTAATATTTATTGCTTCTTTTTCGGACTTCGGATTCATCTTCCAGTTTCCGATAATCAGTTTCTTTGCCATAAGTAGATTATATCACACAACACTAGTACCTATTGAGATTCTTGCCACAAATCTACGCTCCACGAACCAGATGGACCGCTTGAAAATGTGTTATTTGCAAGACCAGATTCATAAGTAATACTTGAACCACCAGAAATAACAAGCCTGTGTCCTGTTGCCTCTTTTAGAGAAGCTCCACCTGAGAGAGAAATAGTTCCATAAGGAGCATACAAAATAACTGCACCTGCGCCACCTGAAATTGATACCGCATTTGTTGAGGGGCTTGTTGTTAATATCATGAGATAGCTTCCCGATGAACCAGACCCCGTGGCACTTCCACCTCCTGAAATAGAAATAGTTCCATCAACAACAACAACGCCATCATTTGTGCCATAGCTTGAGGCAAGATTAATTTTCCCACCACCAGATATAGAGAGATTTCCTGTTATCCAAATTGTTCCAGACACGGTTAATATTCCCCCTCCGTTTACTGTTACATTCCCAACAATTTTTTTAGGCCCAAGAGTTGCACCAGACGATCCAACAGAATAATTACCAGTACTTGTTCCCCCGGCTTCTGCATCTGTCTTCCATTGAGCTAGGTTAGCACCAGAAACAGGAAATGTTTGGTAAGCAGGATCAGGCTGACTTGTATCACATGATTTATTATTATCTGTACCAGTTTTGCAATAAAGAGCACCAGTGACATCTGTATAATTTACAGTGTGCGCCTGAGCGGTGCCGGAAACTGTTCCGATATGTAATTTATTCCACTGACTTCCAGAACTGCCTTCAATTAATCCATTCATTCCACCGAGATATAAATTAAAATAACAATCAAGTCCCGACGGTGTTGTATTTGACCACGAACCACCCTGTTGGCCGATTTTGGCAAGACCATTTCCGTATCCACCATTTGAAGCACCTATAACATAATATTTTGAAGAAGAACTTGAACCATCAATTACAAGCCAGTATGTTGTTCCTGATGAAAGAAGTGATGTTGATGAAAAAGAAACATCTATCCATCCGTATGTTGTAGTAACGCTTGATGCATTTAATGTTCCGCTTGTAATAATCGTTGTTCCAGGAGAACCACTTGAATCATTAACAATCTTAACGGTGGCATTAGATGGTGATCCAAATTTTTTAATATAAAAACTTACTTTGTTTACTGGACTTGATGATGTTGAAACTTGAAAACTCTGTGCGATATCTTGCGTGCTCGATGCGTTTCCAAATGAAATATCGTATGCGGGTGTACCTGTGCCGTTTGATTGATCAGCAGAGAGTGATGGACTGTTTGCGGAAATTGCTGTCCCAGTAATTACAGCCGAACTATCCCCAGTAATTGGACCATTGGCATAAACATTACCATTAACTGTTCCCCCACCCGAGAGATCAACACCGCCGATACCAGCAAGAATTCCATAATTAAATGAAACACCGGTTGAAGTAGTTAACGTTGTAGAAATTTTTCGCTGACGAAAATTTGAATCACCTAGAGAATCAATTTGTTTTTGATTACCACCAACTGTTGTAATAGAAACAAGCGTGCTATCACCACCAATTGAAATTGATTCTGTTGAGGAAATTTGTTTGTTGTTGCGAATTCTATAAATCGCATCTTCAATTCCAGATTCGGCAATAAAATATGCCTTTTTAGATGCGAGTGTTGTGCCAGCAATTCTAAATTCACGCACAACAGGACTAACAATTCCAGTTAAAATAGTTACACTGATAAAAACAAAGAAAAATACAAGAATCATCATTGCTGCACCGCCGTTTGTTTTCCATTTTATATTCGTGTAACTCATAATTAATATGTCCCACGCAATACAACAGTGTCGTAAAATGATTCCGTGCGAACACTTTTACCTGTTGCATCCTGAAGTGTTAATTCAATTTTAACTGCTTCGCTTTCGGTAGTAGAAATTTTACGGAAAATAAGCGTCGGGATTGAAATACGATTGCTATGGAGAGAGCCAATAAGCGCTCCACCTGTGTACATATCAATAACACCACTTTCAATTATAAATTTTACTGTGGTTGGCGTACCATCTTCGGCAAGAGTATTCATCTGTAATACAGAAGGTGAAGAACCGAGAGTGCTTGATGTCACATCAATTGATGTAGATTGGCGAATTTCGCGCGTCAATCGCTCCATGATTGTTGAACCAGCTTCGAGCAGATTGCGATTGACGCGCGTTGCTCCAAAAGACGATGATACTGTTACGAACGAATGAATAACCGCAATAGAAAGCATTGCGAAAATTGCTACATATATAATGATTTCAATCACACTATATCCACCAGTATTTCGTGTATGCATATTATGTAAAAATATCCGCTATATAAAAAATAATATCTTTTGTTGTTGTTCCTGACGATAAACCAAAAGACACAGAGACGGTAACCTTTTTTGTTCTAGTATCAGTGGTGCCACTTGATGCAATATCATCGTTTGAATCACGAAGAACCTCCGAGAAAACAACTGTTCGAGTAAAAATACCATCAATAGCACTTGGCGCTGTTGTCGTAAGCGACCAGAGATTAGTGCTCGTATTAAACGATAGATAATATGTTGTATTAAGAGACAAACTAGAAATTGTTGCCCAGCTATTATCACGAATTGTTTTTACTGCCTCTGCCCCTTCTTCAAGAATAAGCCCTGCTTGCACCTGACGAAGTGCCTGATTAGATACTTGAATTCCTTTGTGAACAGCAGAAACAATAGCAAAAGAAGACGCTGAAATAATTGCGCAAGCAATTAGTATCTCGATAATAGTAAACCCCGTCGTAATATTTATCTTATTAAAATTCTTACTATTTATTATAAAACTCATAAATTAATTTACTGAAACAAGACCAGTTTTACCAATTGTAATTGTTTTTTGTCGTGATGAATTAGACTTTAATTGTATTGTGATTGTACCATAAGCAGTTGGTCCACCAGTTAAACGATGAAAAACAATATTGCTTCCCCCACCAGCAATTGAAATTCCACCGGATGTTGGAATAGTAACCACAGATGAAAAAGAAATTTCTTTATTCGTAGCATTCGGCTCTGTAAATGATGTACCAGCAAATAGGACTGCACGAGATGATTCAAAATGCACACCGTATTGCGATGAATTAATAGAAGAAAGAGTACTTACCCGTGCTTCATTTAGAAGAGAAACAATATCAGCTGTCGTAGTTGCAAGTGCTTGCTCATCACGAAACTTTGAAAGATTCGGCAAAATAATAGCTGATAAAATACCAATAACACTAATTACAATAATAATTTCAAGAGCTGAGATGCCTTTCGTGTATTTCATATTATTTTATTGTATCCATAACTTGATAAATAGGCGAAATCATAGATATTGCAAAGAAGCCCACGGCTGCGCCAATAATGACCATAAGAACCGGTTCAATAATAGTTGATAAATCTTTTGTTTTCGCATCAACTTCCCCCTCGTAAAAAACGGCGATATCAAGAAGCATCTTTGAAAGATTTCCACTCTCCTCTCCAACCTCAACCATTTCTCCCACCATAACTGGGTACAAATCTATCCGCTCTTGAAATGAAACAGAAAGTGATTCACCCTTTTCAATTTGTCCTATTGCGCGCGTAATAAGATTTTTATAATGAACATTTTGTAAAACCTCAGATGTAATACTAAGTGCTTTTGACATATCAACGCCAGATGACAGAAGTGATGAAAGGGTTCGTGCAGTGCGCGCCGAATTTATTTCTTTTACAATCTGACCAATAATTGGAATTCGTAAAATAAATAAATCAAAATAAGTCTTGAATATAGGTATGCGAGAAAGAGCAACAATAAGAAGAATGAACGATGCGAGTACAGCAAAAAACAGAATTGAGTGCTCACTAATGACATCAGAAATCCAAATAATTGCTTTTGTTGAAGATGGTAATTCAGCACCAAGATCTTTGAATGTTTGAGTCAGCGTAGGAACAACAAACATCATCATCAAAATACCGATAATGATAATAGCACCCAAAATAATTGATGGGTACATCAGCGCACTTTTTACTTTCTTGTTGAGCTCATATGTTTTTTTTAGATTTTGACCAACCTCAGATAATACAGTTGGCAAACTACCAGATTCTTCGCCAGCTTTAATCATTGAAACAAAAAGACCAGAAAAAACATTTGGAAATTTTGCCATGGCCTGCGAAAATGTTCCGCCCTGATTTATATCATCAACGAGACCATGGAGTACTGTTTTGAGCGCACGGTTTGCTGATTGTTTTTCTAAAACATTAAGCGCTCGAACAAGCGAGATGCCAGCCGAGAGCATGCCACTTAGATTATTTGTAAAAATTATTTTTTCCGAAAGTGTTACTCTTTCAAAAAGTGAAATATTAAAAGATAAAAAACCCTTCGTTTTAACTGGAGTGATTGAAAGAGGAACAAACCCCTTGTCCCGCAAATCACGAGACGCCGAGAAAGTGTCACTGGCATCTATAGTGCCTTCAGTGAGTGACTTGTCTTTATTTTGGGCTTTATAATTAAATTTCATTATTCTGACACCACACGCAAAACCTCTTCGGTTGTTGTAATTCCCTGCACCGCCAAAAAGATTCCGTCTTCAAGCATTGTCATCATCCCTTCTTCTTTGGCGCGTTTTTCAATCTCATCAGCTGAAGAACCCTTTAAAATTAGTTCTTTAATTGAAAGCGATACTTCAAGCACCTCATGAATACCGATACGACCCTTGTATCCGTCAGGAGATTCTTCCCCACCTTTTGGCCGACAGAATGGTATTGTTGCCCATGTTGAATTTGGCTCTACAACTTTTTCATTTTTCAAAATTTCAAGAATACGATCCATATCAACGATATTACGAAGAGATTTCTCTTCTGGTTCAGTTAAAAAATATTTTTCTTTGTTATCAGATAATTTTCGAACCAAGCGTTGAGCGATCACCGTCTTCACGGTTGAAACAATAAGAAACGGCTCAACACCCATATCAATCATTCGAGGAATCGCACCCGCTGCCGAATTTGTGTGGATAGTTGATAGTACAAGATGTCCCGTTAGAGACGCATTCACACCAAGAGATGCTGTTTCGCCATCACGAATTTCTCCAACCATGATAATGTCTGGATCTTGTCGTAAAAGAGTACGAAGACCATTCGCAAATGTTAGACCAATTTCTGATTTAGTCTGTGTTTGATTTATACGAGGCATTTGGTATTCAATCGGGTCTTCGATTGTTGAGATATTTACATCGGGCGTGTTTAGAATATCAAGCATCGTATAGAGTGTTGTTGTTTTACCGGACCCTGTTGGGCCAGCAGCCAAGAGCATTCCTGTGCGTTTTTTCATTGCTCGATGAATTCTCTCCAGTGCTTCACCGTGGAATCCAAGCCCTTCAAGAGTGAATCCTTTTGAACTTTCACGCAAGATACGAATAACAACTTTCTCACCAAAATATGTTGGCAATGTTGAAACACGAAACGATACTCGCCCTTCATCGTTCACGATTTTAAACCGTCCATCTTGCGGAAGACGCTTTTCATCAAGCTTCAAATTCGTGAGCACTTTAATTCTCGCAACAATACCTGGTGCAGTATCTTTTGGTAGTGTCATAGCATCATGCAAAATACCATCAATACGGTATCTTACAACAAGTGAATCTTCTCCTGGTTCAATGTGAATATCTGATGCTCCACCAATAATCGCATGAGACACGAGCGTGTCCACAATCTTCACAATTGGCAAATCTTCTGCAAGCGCTTTCAATTCTTTTTCTGATACTTCTTCCAAAGGAGTACCACCGGGAACAACAGCGCCGAGTGTAGCAGTTTCCTTTTTTATAATATCTTCAAAATCGGCTTGCAGGCTTTTTTTGTATTGAGTAAGTGCATCTTTAATTGAATCAGAACTTGTTAGTCGAGGCAGAATACGAACACCGACTTTTTTCTTAATGAAATCAATAACTGGTAAATCATCGACATCGAGCATTGCGACTTCAAGACCGTTTTCACTTTTCTTATAAGCAATAATATTACTTGTTCGAGCAATCGGCTCAGGAATAAGAGACAGTACCTCAGGATCGATTCGTTCACCCTTCAAGCTGACGAATGGAATACCGAGCGCAACCGCTTGCATACTATTCCAATCCTTTTCGGTTAATTTACCATCGCCAATAAGCACAGCGCCAAGCGTTTGATTTGTCTCTTTTGATTTTTTGAGCGCCATTGCGACATCGGTCTTGCTAATAAGACCGGAATTATTGAGAAGGTTTAGAATTGTCTCTTCATCGATATGCATACTAT
>CAYXYC010000020.1:0-3957 GCA_964469225.1 uncultured Candidatus Saccharibacteria bacterium
TTTCTTTGATTTTTTTCTCAGCGTGTTTTTTGAAATCGCTCGCAGAAAATACTTTTGTTGGTTTTGCAATATCAAGTAGGTGATGGGGAACACCCCGCATTTCTTTTTTGGTAATTTTTCCTGTACCCAAATCCATGCCTTTGTATACCTGACGAGAATCCGCAGAAATGATTTCGCTGTGTACTTCTTTGGCAATCTGCACGGCAAAATCACTCTTGCCAGTGGCAGTTTGTCCAAGAATTACAATAATCTGTGGGTGATCCTTCATAATTTTCATACTCGCATATTACACGATTTTTTGCTATATTTATGACACTTGTCCCGTTAGAAATTCTAGATTAGTGGACAAGAAAATTATTTTAAATTTATACTAAGTAATCTAAATTCTTGTACAAACAATACTATAAGAATTTCGCACGGGATGTCATTCAAATCATTTATTACAAAAAAGGTTCTCCAAATGCGAGGCGTTTCGTCTGATCAGGCAGAAATGATTGCCGAAAAATTATCCAATAATCCAGAAATTGCGGAAAGTTTGAAGGCACTTGAATCAAACAAAGAAGTCAAAGAATTATTTGAAAAGATTCAAAAGGAAGTTGAAGAAAAAAAGAAAAGCGGAACACCTGATGTCTATGCATCACTTCTCGTGATGAAAAAATATCAAAATGAACTTGCCAAGCATCGTGATATTTTGGAGCCACTCATGCATCTTATGGGTCGTTAGGAGAACCCAAATTGATTGATATACACATACCACTCTATGATTTATATATTTGGGGTGGTATACTTATATTTACAGATATGTCAGAAAAGAAAAGAATTCTTATTGTTGAGGATGAAAAACCGATTGCAAAAGCGCTTCAATTAAAGCTCTCGCATTCGGGTTTTGATGCGGAGGTGGTACATAATGGTGCTGATGCAATCAGTTATGTTACAAAAAATCCCGTCGATATGATTCTTCTCGATGTGATTATGCCGGTCATGGATGGTTTCGCTGTTCTTGAATCGCTCAAAAAGAAAGGTGTTACGACCCCTGTTGTAATGCTCTCAAATTTGAGCCAAGAAGAAGACGAGAAGCGCGCCAAAGCGCTCGGGGCGAAGGACTTTTTTATTAAGTCCAACACACCACTCGTTGAAATTGTGGAGTTTGTTAAAAAGTTTCTTTAATAATTTTTTATATAATACATTTGTATGGATTTTACAGATGATCGCATAAAGCAAATTCTTCTTGATGGTAATTACATTACTGAAGAAGATGTAGCAAAAGCCGAAGCCCTCGCGAAATCGCGTCGAGTGGAATTTCTTGGCGTCCTTTTGGGTGAAGGATTTATCACAAAAGACATTATTGGTCAGGCAATTGCTGAATCAATTGGCGTGCCGTATTTTGACCTTGAACGAAACGCTCCACAAAAAGACCAAGTTCTCGTAATTCCTGAAGAAACAGCTCGAGCTCTTCGTATTGTGCTTGCGACATACACAGATACTGTGGTTGGTATTGCTACCGATAATCCTAAACAAAAAAATCTCCCCAAGTCTCTCCAGAAATTATTTCCTGATAAAGAAGTTCAGATATTTTTCTCAATTTCAGAAGACATTGAGAATGTATTTAATGCATACAACAAAACACTTGAATCACGCTTAGCACAAATTATTGAAGTTGGCACAAAAATTGCACCTGAAATCTTGAAGGCAATTTTCACTGATGCAATTAATTTCAATGCCTCTGATATTCACCTTGAGCCAGGCTCAAAAGATTTTCTTATTCGTTTCAGAATTGACTCAGTGCTTCGTGATATGGGCACTCTACCAAAAGAGCAATACGAAAATATTTTGAACTTAATCAAAATTCAAAGTGGAATGCGCCTAGACCAGCATTTCGCCGCACAAGATGGCTCAATGCAGTTTCGACTAGATGACATAGCTATTGATTTGCGCGCATCTATTATTCCAACAGTTGAAGGTGAGAAGATTGTACTTCGTGTGCTTAATGCTTATGTTGAAGAATTAGTGCTTGAAGAACTCGGACTTTCTCAGCCAAATCAGAAATTACTTGAAGAGGCGTCTCAAAAGCCATTTGGTATGGTTGTTGTTGTTGGTCCAACTGGTTCTGGTAAAACAACAACACTCTACGCACTTCTCAAAATTCTCAATCGTTCAGATATTAATATCACGACAATTGAAGATCCAGTTGAATACAAAATGAAAGGCGTCAACCAAATTCAGGTCAACAGCGAAACGAATCTGACATTCGCCAAGGGTCTCCGTTCAATCGCGCGACAGGACCCAGACATTATTCTTGTTGGAGAAATTCGTGATGAAGAAACAGCTGAAATAGCAGTGAATGCGGCTTTGACTGGACACTTGCTCTTCTCAACATTTCACGCGAATGACTCAGCAACAGCTATTCCGCGTCTTCTTGATATGAATATTGAGCCATTCTTGCTCTCATCAACCCTTGAACTCGTTATTGCTCAGCGTTTGGTTCGCAAGATTTGTCTCAACTGTAAACACGGTGTAAAGATGACACAAGCTCAGATTAAAAAAGTTCGCCCAGGTGTTGAAAAGTTTTTCACTGGAAAGGAAGTTACGCTTTACGAAGGTAAGGGTTGTTCATCATGTGGTGATTCTGGTTACCGGGGGAGAATTGCTGTTTTTGAAATTATTCCAATGACACAAGAAATGAAGGCGCTTATACTTGGAAACCCATCAACACAAGAAATCTGGAAACTTGCTCGCACACAAGGCGTGATTACACTCTTTGAAGATGGTATCGAAAAAGTAAAAAATGGCGTTACCAGCTTAGAAGAATTGCTCCGTGTTGCTGAACCACCAAAAGCATAATTATGGCATCACCACGACGAAGAAAAAATTTTCTTGAACGACTCACGCTTCGAGGTTCTGATAAAGAACGCGATTATTTGTTTGAAAACTTAAGTTTGTTGCTCGCATCTGGTATGCCGATTCTCGATGCTTTTCAGGCAATCAAAGCCGAAATTCGTTCCCCGGGTTTGAGGCAGGTGGTTGAAGATATGATTGAAGATATCCAATCAGGGGTATCTCTTTCAAAGACTCTTGAGAATACAGATATTTTTTCTCCACACATAATATCGCTCATTCGTATTGGTGAGAAATCTGGTCGTTTGGTTGATAACTTGAAAATTATTGCAACAGAAGATCAGAAATCACGAACATTCTCATCAAAACTCCGCTCAGCAGCGCTGTATCCGGCATTTGTTCTTGTACTCACGCTCGTTGTTGGTATTGGTATTGCGTGGTTTGTGTTGCCAAAGATTGCGGTTATCTCATCACAACTGAAATTAAAACTTCCACTAATTACAAAAATTCTGATTGGCGTCGGAACATTTTTAGCCGATTATGGATTTATCGCAGTTCCTTTGTTTGTTATTCTTCTAATTGTAGGTGTTTATCTTGTATTTTTCTTTGCTCCAACAAAGTTTCTTGGCGAAGCAGTGCTTTTTGCTATACCAGGAATTAATAAATTACTTCGCGAGACAGAATTAGCTCGTTTTGGATATTTACTTGGAACACTTTTGTCTGCAGGACTTTCTCCAACAGAGGCGTTTGATTCGCTCGCATACTCAGCTTCGTTTACACGCTACAAACATTTATATTTAGTAATGAAAAAAGGTGTTTCCGAAGGTAATTCTTTCAAGAAAACATTTGCAATGTATCCGAAAACGAGTCGGTTGCTTCCTGTTGCTATTCAACAGTTGCTTATTTCTGGAGAACAATCGGGGCATTTATCTGAAACACTTTTGAAAATTGGTAAAAATTTTGAAGAAAAAACAGACACAACAGCAAAAGATTTAACAGTTATTCTAGAGCCGATCCTGCTTGTTATTGTGTGGCTTGGTGTTGTGTTCGTAGCTTTAGCTGTTATTTTGCCAATCTATAGTTTGATTGGCGGTATTAATAGTACCGCTGGCGCCTAAAATG
>CAYXYC010000020.1:4057-11738 GCA_964469225.1 uncultured Candidatus Saccharibacteria bacterium
ATTGAAATATTACTTTCTCTGGCAATTATTGGAATTATTGCCGGATTTTCTGTTCCAGTGTATCAGTCGTTTATGGTTCGTAATGATTTAGATATTGCTGTTGGTACTGTTGCACAAACACTTCGTCGAGCACAAATGGAGTCACAGGCGATGCGAGGTGATAAAACATGGGGCGTGTATATCGGAAATGGATCAATCACACTTTTTCGTGGACCAATGTATGGCGTACGAGACGAAGAATACGATGAGGAAAATGGATTTCCATCAACAATTTCATCTTCTGGTGTGAACGAAGTTGTTTTCAATCGTTTAACGGGAGACCCTCAAACAACTGGAGTAATTACTTTATCATCAACAAACGGAGATGTGCGCACACTTACAATAAATGAAAAAGGAACTATTTCATACTAAACATAATGCTGGACTATCGCTTGTTGAAGTTGTACTTGCAAGTTCGCTTTTTCTTGTTGTGGTGATGGGATTATCTGGAGTGCTTGTTTATGGTCAAGAATCAACAGCAACGGGTGGCGCGCTTGCGCGCGCCACCCTCTTAGGCGACGAAGGATTATCTGCTTTTCGAAATATTCGTGATTCTGAACCATATTCAAGTTTATATTACAACTCTGGTGGAGTTGATGTCGTTCCTGTTGCCCATGAATGGCAATACCAATTCTCGTCTTTGATAGATTCTCTTTTTACTCGTGAAGTGCGTGTTTCAAGTTATGGCGCGCCATTTGTCAGAAGTTTAATTACTTCACATGTAACATGGAGACAAACACCGAGCAGATTCGGAGATATCAGTATGATCTCACATTTTACTGATTGGCGCAGATCAATCGCATCAGGAGGTAACTGGAATAGTATTAATACTATTGCAACTGTGCCAAGCACTGATCCAGAGAATGGTGAGAAAATACAAGTTGTAGGAGAGTACGCTTATATTATTCGTTCAGGAAGTAATCCAGATTTTTTAGTTTACAATATTACAAATCCAAGTGCCCCAAACCTTGTAGGGTCACTTACACTTAGCGCTAACCCTGCTAATTTGTTTGTTTTAGATGGATATGCATATATTGCATCAACTGATGACAATGCCGAATTACAGGTGGTGCGAGTTATAAGCCCATCGGCACCACAACTTGTTGGATTATATGATGCGCCTGGTATTGAAGATGGGTTGGGTATTTATGTTGCTGGTACACATGCGTATTTAGTACGCCAGTTTGGTGTTGGAGTTAATAACAATTTTATTTCTCTTGATGTTACTAATCCAAATTCTCCAACACTTCTCGGATCAACTCTGATAACGGGTACCTTATTTGATATTGTTGTTTCTGGGTCATATGCATATATCTCATCATCAGATGATTCTGAGGAATTAAAAATTATCAATGTGTCTGACCCAACTGACACAGGTCTTACTCGTGTCCCAGGATTAGATTTTCCTGGCAACTCAGATTCTTGGCCTATTGCTTTATCTGGTTCAAATTTAATAATAGATGATGGTGGGTGGTTTATTGTAGTTAGTATTTCTAATCCAACAAATCCTGTGTTGCTTTCCAATCACCAAATAGTAGGAAATTGGTGGATATACGATATTTCACTTTCAAGTGCTCATGGGTCAAATGGTCATATTTATGCCTTTTTAACTGTACACTCTCCGTCATATGATTTTCTTGTGATTGATATTACAAATCCAAGCAATCCTATAAATGTTGCAACATACGATAATACTGGAGTTGGTACAATGCGTGGAGTAGCTTATAGTCCATTACTTGATAGAGTTTTTGTAAGTGCCATTGATGATAAAGAACTTATGGTTTTTGGACCAAATTAATATATGAATTTTTATCTTACACAAAAAAATAAATCTTCAAGTGTGGGGTCTCGTCCCGAGCGTAGCGAGGGATTTACCCTCGTCGAACTATTGTTATATGTAACTATTGCATCAGCAATACTTATGGTTATTTCGTTGTTCCTCGGTGCGCTTCTTCAGTCGCGTATTAAAAATCAAACAATGGCAGAAGTGGAACAGCAAGGAGCACAAGCAATGTATACCATTCTTCGTGTAGCGCGTTCAGCTGATTCTATAAACACTCCTTCTACGGGTTCAACAACTGGAACACTCGCGCTTTCTATTCCTGCGATACCAGCAAATAATCCCTCCTCGGTATCGCTCTCTAGCGGGGCCATTATGATAACAGAAGGACTTGGTTCTCCTATTGCACTGACAAATAATCAAGTGACAGTATCAAATCTTTCGTTTGAAAATGTGTCTCGTGTTGGCACTAGTGGATCAGTTCGTGTGTCTTTTACGATAACTTATAACAATCCGAGTGGTCGAAACGAATATGCATTTGAAAAAACATTTTATGGATCAGCAACACTACTTAAATAATACACAGCGTGGTTTTATTGTTCTCATTAGCACCCTTGTTGTCGGTGCTGTTGGTGTAGCTATCACGGCTTCGATTATTTTACTCGGACTATCATCTTCTCGTGCAAGTTTTAGTTTGTCGGAACATACAAGAGCATATTGGGTTGCTAATGGTTGCGTTGAAGATGCTCTCGAGCAGATTCGCGAGAACACTTCATATGTAGGAACACTTACTGAAAATATTGGCGAAGGGTCGTGTACATACACAGTAACAGATGATGGTGGTGAAGCTCGAACAATAAAAAGTGAGGGGGTGGTTAGGGATTTTTATAGTCGGCTGGTAGTGTCTGTTAGTAGTATAAACCCTGAAATTATCATTGCCTCGTGGCAGGAGGTTGCCACCTTTTAAGCGCAGAGAGTGGCGAGTTATCAACAGGGCTATTGTCTTTATCAATTATTCATTGCTATAATATTTGTATATGAAAAAACACAATAATAAAGGTTTTACATTGATAGAAATTCTTTTGGTCGTTGCTGCTATTGCGATTCTTGCAGGTATCGTTATTCTTGCGATTAATCCAATCAAGCAGTTAGGTGAGACACGAAACGCAGAGCGTCGTGCTGATGTTAATACTGTTCTTAATGCAGTGTATCAATATGCTATTGATAACAATGGTAATTTACCAACACTCGTTACTGGAACATGTGACAACACTGCAACAAAAGAAGTTTGTAAGTTGACAGCAACAGGAACATGTTCAACAGGAACAGATCTTTCTGTTGTTACAACTGCTGAAAAGTATTTGACTGCGATACCTGTTGATCCAACTGGTTCATCAACAAATGGTACAGGGTATTATGTTACAAAAACAACAAATGGTCGCGTAACTGTTTGTGCTCCAAGTGCTGAACAGGGCGCAACAATATCTGTAACTAGATAATCTAAAATAAAAATACCCCCATTCGGGGGTATTTTTATTTTAGATTAAAGTAATGAGTGATATAATAAATACATATATCTATGAAGATTGTTAGACATATATTTGGACCGGGTGAGCGATTTATGACGAATCTAACATATCGTCATAAGTTTTTACTTCTTGGGTCGCTATTACTTTTGTCGCTCGCAAATACAATTGCTTTTGTATATTGGGGTGAACAAATTCGTGTGTTTATTTATACGCTATATATTTTATATGGCACATTTGGATATTTATTACTTAGTTTTTACTTTGGATTTTCTCGCATTTTAAACTTGTTAAACAATACAACTGACCACATGATTAAGGTTGGTTTTCTTGGTACGCTTCAGTCAATAAGTGATACAACTGAGAAAATTCGTAAAGCTGGTGGAAGCGAAAAAGAACTTCTTGAATCAAAAGATGAGCTCGGTATTGTTGTTACTCTTTTTAATAAAGTTGCAACAGCGCTTACAACAACCAACACAAAATTCTTGAAAAACGAAGTTGCGCTCAAAGAAAAAATCGCTGAAGTAGAAAAGAGTAAAATTGAAACCCAAGAAGCTCTCGAGAATATGCTCGCTACGAAGGCCAAAGAGGAAGCTATTCTCGAATCAACAGATGAAGGTATCTACGGACTTGATATGGAAGGGAATTGTCTTTTTGTAAATCAAGCGGCTTCAAATATTCTCGGTTTTTCAAAAGCAGAAATGCTTGGTAACAATGTTCATGAGTTGATTCACTATGCTCACGAGAACGGTGATCCGTATCCCGAAGAAGATTGTCCGATTACAAAAACGAAAGACACGGGTGTTGGTATTCGCGTAAATACAGAAATATTTTTCCGCAAAGACAAAACATCTTTTCCTGTAGAATATTCATCACATCCGCTTCGTCAGAATAATGAAACAGTCGGTGTGGTGGTCGCTTTTAGTGATATTACTCGGGAGAAACAAGTTGATCGGGCAAAGACAGAATTCGTCTCGCTTGCCTCGCACCAACTCCGTACACCACTCACCGCTATTAGTTGGTATATAGAAATGCTTCTTGCTGGCGATGCGGGTAAATTAAATAAAGAGCAGAAAGATTATTTATACGAAGTGTATAAAGGTAATAATCGTATGATTGAGCTTGTGAATGCACTTCTTAATGTATCACGAATTGACCTTGGGACATTCTCTATGGATCCTGTGCCTACCGATTTAAAGGAATTAGCAGATAGTTTGATTGTAGAACTTACTCCTCAGTGGCATCTCAAGCAGATGAATATTGTAAAATCATACGACCCAGCGCTCCCGCTTGTAAATGTTGATCCGAAATTGATTCGCATTGTTTTTCAGAACTTATTGACGAATGCTATTAAATACACACCAGAAAAGGGGACGATTGAATTTTCAATTACTAAAGATACTCGTAATATTAAAATTATTGTGAAAGATAATGGTTACGGTATTCCAAAAGATTCACAGTCGCGGTTGTTTGGCAAACTGTACCGTGCTGACAATATTCGTGAGAAAGAAACAGACGGAACAGGTCTCGGTCTTTATATTGTGAAATCAATCATTGAGGGTTCAGGTGGAAAAATTACATTCAAATCAGCAGAAAACAAAGGCACAACATTTACTATTACGCTTCCACTTACTGGTATGCCAAAGAAAGAAGGTGCGCAAGGTTTGAAATAGAAATAGTACACGACTTTGCGTGAGAGTGATATACTATAATTATTAAAACTAATAAATAAATTTATGGGAAAAGGAGACAATCGACAAAGAAAAGAAGTGAAGAAACCAAAGAAGGTTAAGAAATAAAAACAGAAAAGCATCGCGTGCCACTAGCACGCGATGCTTTTTAATTACAGGAAAGGTTTGAAAAAGTGCTTATTTTTGGTATATTCTACCCATGTCACTCTCTATCGGAATCGTCGGTCTTCCTAATGTCGGTAAGTCCACGCTTTTTAATGCACTAACAAAGAAAGGCGTACCGGCTGAAAATTATCCATTTTGTACTATCGACCCGTCGGTCGGTATTGTTGCCGTGCCTGATGACCGCCTCTGGAAGCTCTCGGAATTCTCGAAATCTGCCAAGACCATTCCGGCAGCGATTGAATTCGTCGATATCGCGGGGCTTGTAAAAGGCGCATCGAAAGGCGAAGGACTTGGAAATAAATTCCTCGCCAATATTCGCGAGACAGATGCCATTCTCGAAATGGTTCGCATTTTCCCTATAAAGAACGAGAAGGGTAATGAGATTATCCATGTCTATGGCGATATCGATCCGCTTCGCGATATCGAAGTTATCAACCTAGAGCTCATCTTGGCTGACCTTGAGACCGTATCGAAACGCAAGAATAATATCGTGCGTGAAGTAAAGAAAGGCGACAAAGAGGCAATTATTGAAGATGAAGCTCTTTCAAAACTTGAAAAAGCATTTGAGGAAGGAAAACTTGCAAACATAGTTGATCTTAATGAAAAAGAATTAGAGAAAGTGAAAATACTGAATCTACTCACACTCAAGCCGTTCCTCTATGGGCTCAATAAAAAGGGAGGAGCACAGAATCTCGATGAGACAAATCCAGAAATTTTCAAAGAATTGACTGATTATATTGAAAGTATGGGTTCGCGCTATGTTGTGCTTGATGCAAAAATTGAAGAGGAGTTGAAAGATTTCGAAGGTGAAGAAAAGGAGACATTTCGCCAAGAGCTCGGCGGGCAGGATGACGGCATTAATAATCTCATCAGTGAAGGATACAAGCTTCTCGGGCTTGATACTTATTTCACGACAGGTGAAGATGAAACTCGTGCATGGACAATACAAAAGGGAAGTACCGCACCTGTCGCTGGTATGGCTATTCATACTGATTTCAAAGATAAATTTATTCGAGCAGAAGTTGTCTTTTGGAAAGATTTGCTCGATGCTGGCAGTTATGCTGACGCCCGCGCGAAAGGTAAGGTGAGAACAGAAGGGAAAGAATATATAGTCCGTGACGGAGATGTGATTGAGTTTAAAATATAAGTAAAAACCCTTTTCGTAATCTTGAAAAGGGTTTTTAAAAAGAATTTTTATTTTTTAAAAATTAACTCTTAAATCTTTATTTTTAGTCACTTCTTCTGCTAAATTTGATTTATTTTTATCCTCAATTGCGACCGTTAATTTGTAGAACTTATCATTCTCTACTACTGGGGTAGATAAATGAATTAAAGAGTATTTCTCTCCATCATTCCCATATTTTGGTTCCGCGATTTCGATAAGTGCAAAAAATTCTTTTTCAAAGTTTGTGTTTTCATTAACATCTACTGTTTTTGCTACACAATTAGGGTTCTTGAGATGCTTAAAATCTTCTAAGGTGATCTCTACTAAACATAAACTATACATATTTTTGAGTTATTATTTTTTTATAGTAACGCATATAATATATTATGTCAAATATGTTTTATAATCATATGTTATTGTTTTTACATAACTTGCTATATAAAATCTTCTGTTTATAATGAAATTGTAGAAAAAATAAATCTACTACCTAAAATGAAACATTTTCAAAAAATACTAGAATTCCAAGCCTTATTAAAACAATTTAATAAAGTATATAGAGATGTTTCTTCTCTTCATAATGCAAAAGAGCTTGATAATGATGTTGAGCATTCCTATCGAGTGGCCATGCTTGCTTGGATGATTGCAGAGGAATACAAATTAAAACTTGATATAAATAAAATTATTCAATATTCTCTTATTCACGATCTTGTAGAAGTATACGCAGGAGATGTATCCTTGTATAAAAATAATTCAAAAACTCAAAAAAGTAAGGAAATAAAAGAGCATAAAGCCCTCCTAAAATTACAAAAGGAATTTCCTAAGTTAAAGACTTTTTGGAAACTTATTAAGGAGTATGAAAAGAAAAACAATAATGAATCGAGGTTTGTGTATATTATTGAAAAACTTGAACCTATTCTCGTTGTTATTTTGTCAGAAAAAGATCACTGGAAGAAAAGAGGTGTTAAGATGCAAGATTTTATAGATAAAAAACAAAGTAAAATAAAATCTTTAGAAAGTTTTGCTCAAAATTTTAATAAAGAAATAATGGATTATTTACGAAAAAACAACAAGAAATTTTTCTAGTATATTTTATGAATCTCCTAGATCAAAAATGTGTGCCGTGTGAGGGTGGGGTAGACCCGATGGCAAAAGCTGATGCAGAAGCAATGCTCGGATTTCATATTCCAGATTGGACGCTTTCCAATGACGGAAAACATATTTCTAAAAAATTTACATTCAAGAATTTCAAAGAAGCGCTTGAATTTGTAAATAAGACAGGGGAGATTGCCGAGAATGAGGGGCATCATCCAGATAT
>CAYXYC010000021.1:0-8937 GCA_964469225.1 uncultured Candidatus Saccharibacteria bacterium
GTTTCAAACACAAGTGAACTCGGACATTTCAAAATACAAAAAGAAGAAGCAGTCGCGCAAGGTATTCGTCGCATCAAAGCAGTATTAGGGTAGCGATTAGCTTGTAGTCGTTATAAACTAGCAAAACATAGTGTGATAAATATAATTCGTAGTATAATAAAATCATACTATGGGTATATTTTCATCTGCGAAGAAAGAAAAGATTGTCGCAATTTTTGATATTGGCTCCGGCTCTGTCGGCGGAGCGATTGTGCGTATGCCTAATAATAAAAATAGCATCCCTGTTGTCGTTGGTAGTGCGCGAGCAGATATCACTTTGCGACCAGATCTCTCATTCGAGCGATTTCTTGATGATATGAAAAAAGCGCTTGATTCTACCGCGCAATCTCTTTATGCACTTCGTCGTGGAATTCCAGATGAAATTTTTTGCGTCCTCGCGTCGCCTTGGTATTTATCTCAAAGTCGTGTAATTAAAATTGAAAAAGATAAACCATTTATATTTACACGAAGAATGGCTGATGATTTATTGCGTCGTGAACTTTCTCTACTTGCTAATGTGTATGAAGAAAAATACGGTAAGACAAAAAGCGCGCCATTGATGATTGAACATCACATTATCGGGGTTCGATTAAATGGCTATACTGTCGATGATCCGATCGGCAAAAAAGCGAAATCTCTCGAGCTTGATATGGTTATTTCACTTTCGCCGGCACTATGCATAGATGCCATTAAAGAAACATTACTCAAAACATATCCGCATATACCAGGAACATTTGCGTCATTCATGACAAGTGCCTATCTTGCAGTACGCGATACATATATGACAGCCGATTCATACTTACTTGTTGATGTTGGAGGAGAAGTAACCGATGTGGCTATTGTTTCAAATGGTGTTTTGAAATCATCAATTTCTTTTCCTTTTGGAAAGCACACATTTTTCCGGTATTTATGCACTAAACAACAATGTGAACTTCGCGATGCAAGAGAATTGTTTTCTCTGTTTCAATCTGGGGCGATTGATGAAAATAGATCAAATCAAATCAAACCACTTATGGCATCTGTCGAGCAATCATGGGGTGAATCATTTCATCAGTCAGTACTTGCATTGCCACATCCGCTTGGGTTGCCTAATATGATTTTCCTTACAGCTGATCTTGATGTGCGAGATTGGTTTGCGGGCGCTCTTACGAAGGAGCCACATATTACGCAACTGCTTTCATTGCATACTGCGCGTGTTATTTCTCTTTCGGGTGAGGAATTTTTGAATTCTTGTTCTGTCGCTGGTGGTACTTGTGACCCGTTTATCATGATTGAAGCAATCGCTAAAATGAAAAAAATGCGCCCATAATATATGGCAAAAAGAATTTTACAAGATATGTATACAGGCAAAGATGACGCTCGCTCGGGTGAGACGATTATTAAGATTATCCGCAAGGATTATCGTTCACCAGAACAGGTTATTGTTGAAGCAGAAACGGCAAATCCAATTGATGATATTGAAATTCCAGGAGAGATTGATATTGGTTCATCTGAAAATGATTCAGAGAATTATAATTCTGATTCAGTTTTGCGTGTTCGAAATACTATTGTTTCTGATAAGAGAGAAATATCCTCACCTTCCGAGGAAAAGGACATTAGTCCTGAGAAAAAATCACTCGTTGCTCGGCTTGTTCCTCGTCGTATGAAGCAATCTGGAGAATCTATTCCATCTTCATTACCAATTGCGCACGATCTTGTTTTAGCAAAAAAATCAACGGAACCTTCTCAGCCAATATCACAAAAATCACCACGAATACCTTTTGTTATTCGTTTTCCACGAGTATCAAAGAAGATGATCGTCATTATTTTATGTGTTGTTGGTGGTGGAGCGATGATTTATGGTGGACTTTCGTTTTTTGAAAAAGCATATATTACGATTCACCCAAAGAGTAAGCAATTTACTCTGACGCGCGAAGCATTTACTGCGTCAAAAGATTCGCGCGCCGGCATTAATTTTGAAATTATGGTTTTTGATGATACTGAATCAAAATCAATGTCGTTCGTTGATACTGATAATGTTTCAATAAAAGCAACAGGGGAAATCATATTGTTTAATGAATATAGCCCAAAACCACAGACTTTTGTGGCTGGGACATATCTTGCTGATCGTTCTGGAAAGGCGTATCAAATTACAAATAAAATAACTATACCTGGGTACACGCTTTCAAAATCTAAAACGATTATTCCAGGGCAAATCCTTGCACAAGCAACAGCATTTCTGCCGGGTGAAGAATACAATACAACAACAGGTAATTTTACAGTGACTTCATTCAAAAAAGACCCCGTTAAATTCAAAAAAATATACGGAAAATTGAAAACACCATTCCGAGGGGGTGCGCAGGGTTCTGTTTATGTATTAACAGAAGCTCAAAAAGCAACACTCGGGGCATATGCTCAATCAACATTCCGTAATAATCTTATTAAAAAGGTTCAGGCTCAAATACCAAAAGGATACCTATTTTTCCCAAGTGGTAGTAATTTTTCATACTCAGTTGATACTGGTATAAAGTCAAAAACACCAAGCGGTAAGGTTGCGATTAGTGGCACAATTTCAGCTGTTTTGTTGCGTGAATCAGATGTATCGCGATCTCTCGTTGAACGCTTACTACCAAAAGTTTCTCAGTCAGAAGCTGGACGAATTTCTTTTGAAAATATTCAAGGACTCACACTTGATTTTTCGCCGAATGGACAAGCCGTGACAAAAAACATAACAATGGTTTCTTTTACATTTTCAGGAAATCTAAATGCTCTTTGGAATCCTGATACAGAAAAACTTCGCGCAAATTCTGTCGGAATACCAAAGTCATCACTACCATCATTCTTCGCAAGTGATCCGGGTATTGGCAACGCACGAGTAACAATTTTCCCTCCATGGAAGAATAAATTACCTAAAAATATTGAAAAAATAATTATTGTAAGAGAATAATTCATTGACAGAAAAACCTTATTTGGTAATATAAAAATATTAATGAGCCAAAAAGACGAACAGAATATAGTAATGGGTACAGTAACTGAAGCATTGCCGAATACGCTCTTTCGAGTTGATGTCGGCGAGGGAGATGGCAAGACGCTCATCTGCTACCTCGCTGGTAAAATGCGAATGCATCGAATTAAGGTGCTTCTTGGTGACAGGGTTGAGGTTTTGCTTGATTCGTATGGTGGCAAGGGTAGGATTACGAGACGAATGTAAGCCAGATATATAGACCCCTTGCTTTTTTTACGCCGATAGTGTATTATAGTCCGACAACTGAAGGAATAAAAAATAAAGGGTAAAAGCCCTATATTTTTCTTTCGCGTTTTATCGTTTATATGAAAATAAAAGCATCAGTCAAGAAAATTTGTGCAAAATGCAAGCTCGTAAAACGGGAAGGTCATCTCCGTGTTATTTGCGATAATCCAAAACATAAACAGAAACAATAATTTTACATATGCGAATCCTCGGTATCACTATTCCAAATAATAAACGCCTCGATATCAGCTTAACAGCGCTCTATGGTATTGGCCGCGCACGCGCAACTCGCATCTTGAAAGAAGCGAAAGTTGACGCGTCAAAGCGAAGCGACGATCTTTCTGCTGATGAAGAGAATGCTATCCGAAAGATTGTCGAAGCTATGACAATTGAGGGAACTCTAAAGCGCGAAATATCTGCAAACATCAAACGATTAAAAGATATCAAAGCGTATCGCGGAGTACGACATATGCGCAAACTTCCAGTATATGGTCAGCGCACAAAGACGAATTCACGAACCGTTCGCGGAAATGTCCGAAAGACAATGGCAAGTGGTCGCCGAAAGGAAAGTAAGACATAACATAAGTTAAAAGTATAAAGTTTATAAAGCATAAAAATCACTACCGTGGGAAAAGTAAAAATCACAAACAAAGAGAGCGAAGTTACTGATGCACCAGCTTCAGTTTCTTCTCCTGTCAAAACAAGTGGAAAGGCTCCAAAGAAAAAGATTGTTGCAGGCACACTCCATATTGAAGCAACATTTAATAACACTAAAGCAGTTCTTTCTGATAAAGAAGGAAATACACTTTTTTGGGCATCAGCAGGTGCACTTGGTTTCAAGGGTGCAAAGAAAGGTACACCATTTGCTGCTTCAAAAGCAGGCACAGTGCTTGGTGAAAAGGCGAAAGCGCTCGGTATTAAAGAAGTTGATGTTGTTGTAAAGGGTGTCGGTTCTGGCCGTGAGCCAACAATCCGCTCATTTATGGCGTTCGATATTGAGATCTCACAGATTCGCGACATGACACCAGTTCCACACAATGGTCCGAAGCCAAAGAAACCACGACGCGTATAAAAAGCAGGGTATAAGTTATAATCTACAAAATTATGAAAACAGTTCAAAAATACAAACTATGTCGACGATTGGGTTCAGGAGTGTTTGAAAAATGTCAAACACCAAAATTCGTCGTGTCTGAAGCTCGTCATGCAAAGAACAAGAAAGACAAACGACCAAAGGCACTTTCTGGCTTCGCTCTTCAATTCAACGAAAAGCAGAAGATTCGCTTCATGTACGGTATCAGTGAAAAGCAATTTGGAAACTATGTCAAAGAAGCAGTTGCGCACAAAGGAACACCAGCGACAGAATATCTTTTTGAACTCCTTGAAACTCGTCTCGACAATGTTGTCTACCGCCTTGGCCTCGCACACACACGCCGTCTCGCTCGACAACTCGTATCACACGGACACATTACTGTTAATGACAAGAAAATCACAGTAGCCTCACATCGCGTTCGAGTAAATGATAAAATCGTTGTCCGCGCTGGCAGTCAGAAGAGTCCACTCTTTGCTGATATGACGAAAAAGTTGAAGGACTATACAATACCGAACTGGCTTTCATTTGATACAGAGAAATTATCAGGAAAGGTCGCTGGTAAGCCGAAGAATACCGAAGGATATCTTGATTTGAATACGGTGCTTGAATTTTACAGCCGTTAGTAATCCCTAAGATAGGTTTTGGTTGAAGTATTATAAATAATCGGCGCGCCATTATGGCCCCACAAATTATAATGTCTGATTTACATATTATATCACCATCAAAGTTGTCTATCGTTTCAGAAGTTGGCACAAAAGGTGTCTACGAAATCGATGGATTATATCCGGGGTACGGTCATACCCTCGGTAATTCACTTCGCCGTATCATTCTCTCCTCAATCACCGGTGCAGCGATCACATCACTCAAAATTGATGGTGCTGATCATGAATTTTCAACACTTGATGGTGTAAAGGAAGATGTCATCACAATCCTTCTTCATTTGAAGCAGGTTCGTTTTCATTTACTTACTGATGAGCCACAGACAGTTAAATTATCTGTGAAAGGTCCAAAGGTTGTTACTGCTGGTGATATTGAAGTATCTGGTCAAGTTGAAGTTCTCAACAAAGACCTATACATTGCTGAAGTTACAGGTAAGGTAACACTTTCAATCGAAATGACAGTTGAGAAAGGTCTCGGATTCGTTCCAAAAGATGTTCACCAGAAGACAAAGAACGAAGTTGGTATGATTGCTCTTGATGCTATTTTCACACCAATCCGTCGTGTTGCATACGAAGTTGAAAACATGCGTGTTGGCGACAAGACAAACCATAACCGCCTTCGCATGACAATCGAAACAGATGGCACACTTTCTCCTCGAGAAGCACTTGAACGATCAATCACTATTATGGTAGAACAGTTACAGGCGATTGTTGGATTCACAATCGCTTCACGACACACCACACCTTCTGATTCATCAGATGAAGCAGAAGCTCCAGCTGAAAAAGGAGAAACAGGTGGCAGTGAATTCACAGACACATTAAAGACACGCATTGATACTCTCGATCTTTCAACTCGTACACAGAATGCTCTTGCAACTGCAAACATCCGCACAATCGGTGGTATTGCTCGCAAGAAAAAAGAAGATCTTCTAGAGATTGAAGGTATCGGCGAAAAAGGTATTCAGGAAATCAAAAAAGTTCTTTCTGAATATGGTATTACATTAAAGTAAATTATTTTTTATGAGACATCACAGTAACATTCGAAAATTCGGACGAAACAAGAACCAGCGTAATGCGCTTTTGAAGGGGCTTATGCTTGCGCTTATTGCTCATGGCCGAATTGAAACAACAGAAGCAAAGGCGAAAGAGCTTCGTCCATTCATGGAAAAACTCGTCACGAAAGCAAATCAGGGAACGCTCGCATCTCGCCGACTTGTGATTTCTCGTTTGTACAACAGAACAGCTGAAGCATCAAAATTGATTGATACAATTGCTCCGAAATACAAGGGTCGCACAGGAGGATACACACGCATTACAAAGCTTGGTGCTCGAGCAGGTGACGCAAGCAAAATGGCGGTAATTGAATTTGTATAATATTATGACCACTACACACACAATTGATGCAACAGGCAAAACACTCGGACGCGTAGCTTCAGCATGCGCAAAAGCGCTCATGGGTAAGACTGCGGCTGATTACACAGCAAACAAAGTTGCTGATGTAACAGTGAAAATCATTAACGCTTCAAAGACCGCCATGACTGAGCGCCGAATGAAGGAAACACTTCACGAGCGATACTCTGGTTTTCCAGGAGGATTGAAGACTGCAACGAACGAAGAAATTATTACAAAGAAAGGTTGGAAGGCGCTTTATGAGCTTGCAGTTTACGGTATGCTTCCTCCAAATAAACTACGCCCTCGCATGATGAAGCGTTTAACAATAACTGACTAATTTTATGGCAGAAAAGAAAACAGCGACAAAAGAATATATTCGCGCAATCGGTCGTCGCAAAACTGCGACTGCTGTCGTGAAGTTAAAGAAAGCAACTAAGACATCATACTCATTCAACGGACGAGACCTTTTGGTGTATTTTCCAACAGCAGAATTAAAGAAGATTGTTACCGGTGCATTTGAAACAGCGAATGCGTCAGAGAAATTTGAAGTGATTGCAACAATCAAGGGTGGTGGAATTCATGCCCAAGCTGAAGCAGTTCGTCATGGTATCTCTCGCGCTCTCGTTGCCTTCGACGGAGAACTCCGCGGAGTTTTGAAAAAAGCAAAGATGCTTAAGCGTGATCCTCGACAAGTTGAACGAAAGAAATTCGGTCTCAAGAAAGCCCGAAAATCACCACAGTGGAGCAAGCGTTAATAAAAAAGCCCCGAGAGGGGCTTTTTGCTTGCTCCAATTTGGCATGAGAAAGAGTAAACTTTCCTACTCTAATGTTCGTTAGAACATTAGAATAAGAAACAAGGTTTTAGAAAAAGGGCTGGTCGTTTTACCTTTTGCAAAGAGGGGATACTTTTTGTATACTAGGAACGCTATGGTAGAAGAAACTAATACAACAAACGAAAACGAGGACATTTTTGATGATGTAACCTTTGTAGACAGCACCGAAGATGGTGATGCATTACCAACGAAAGATGTGGTAAAGAAACTTCGCGAGGAGATCAAGAAGCTTCGTGCTGAAAAGGAAGAATATCTCACCGGCTGGCAGAGAGCTAAAGCTGACTATGTGAATCTCCAGAAAGAGGAAGAAGGAAAACGCAAAGATATGCGTGGGTTTATTGTCGGCACTCTCGTCGAGGATTTACTCCCTGTGCTTGATAGCTTCGATATGGCATTTGCCAACAAGGAAGCATGGGAGAAAGTAGACCCGAACTGGCGTAACGGCGTGGAGTATATTCACCAGCAATTCCTCCGTGTGTTAGGTGACAACAATGTCACTCCTATCAATCAGGCGGGTGTACCATTTGATCCAACATTACACGAAAGCGTTGAAACAGTACCAACTGACGACCAATCAAAAGACCATACTATCGCGACAGTTATTCAGTCTGGGTATAAAATGGGCGACCCCGCCAAGGCGGGGCAAGGAAGAGTAATCCGCCCTGCGCGGGTTAAAGTGTTTGCGGTAAAATAATTTCTAATATAAAGATAAGAATCCAATCTGTCTCTAATTTATGCATATGCATAAATTAGAGACAGATTTTTGTTAGGTATGAGATTGACTTCGATGTTTTTTGGTTTATAATGAGGAAAATTTCAAAAATAATTCACATATTAGATCTTTATTTATCATGACACAAAAATCGTATTCCTCTTCTTCGAGAGCTCTTGTTGTACTCACTAAAAAATCACCTCTTGTATTTTATCGGCACATGCTGGTTGCTATGATTGGTTTGCTCTTGTGCACTATTTTTTTAACAATAATAGTTGCCATAGTGGGTCACCAAACTATCACTCCGCCAATCGTCATCATCTGGATTTTTGTCCCATCTTGGATATTATTCAGTGTATGTTTAAAAAAATACATGGACCATTCGTATAAAGAATACGAATCTCAGGTTTAACTTCTAGCTTCTCAAGCTAGCTGTCCGCTACACACAAACGCTGTTGCCATTAGGCACAGCGTTTTTATTTTAAACTCTCGAAGAAAAAATCTTCGGTTTCTTTGTCTACTGTATTGGTAACAATAATCATTAACTCACTCGTAAGTCCTAGATCTTTTTTAATATTCGTGAACATGTGTTCGAATGGGTATGGGGAAATCCACGCGGAATTTTTCAGACAGATGAAGCCTGCTTTTTTGAGAAGGTAGCGGAGGGATTCTCGTTCGTTCTTGCGACTCTCTGGTAGATCAAGGAGGATAATACGCCAGTATCCATCCCATGTGGTACTGACCAAACTTTCCTCTGATTCAAGTTTGATACTGGTCGCTTTCTTTCTACCGTCCTTTGTTAGCCGGGCATAATTATTTTGTCCTGATGAGATGTGTTCTATCAATCCTGCCTCTTCTAGGCCCTTTATGGAGCGTGTAATAGCGTACCTGCCTACCGGTGAGGTAGGTGTAGAGCCGTTTTCAGGTAAGACTGTATCAACTACCTCTCTGATTGAAACAGCTGGTTTTTCGGATAGTATTTT
>CAYXYC010000022.1:0-8300 GCA_964469225.1 uncultured Candidatus Saccharibacteria bacterium
ACTAACGGCAACATTTGAGAAAAGTACTTTTGCTGGACGAACCGAACTTCGTCTAAGAATTGTTGATATTCAATAATGCAATTTAACTAATAATTTCGCATATGCGAAATTATTAGTTAATTGACATATCTTGGTATTTACTGTAATGTTTCAGAAAATAATAAATACCGAAATCATGAAAAAATGTTTATTTTTCTCGCTCTTTGTCATTGGAATGACAATAGCACTCAGTACCACTTATGCTTCAGTTGTTAGAGAAACTAGTAATGTTGTTTCTGTAAAAAGAACCGGTACACTACTTGAATTTGTGGTTGAAGGATATCAAGACACTTCACCTTATAAGATTGTTCCAAAGAAAGGGTTATATGATACATATCAGAGAAAATTTAGAAGAGTTGGTTTTGTTGATATATCAAAAACACCTAATTTGGATTTAATAGCAGGTGAAATCGGTCTTGTTTTCCCTGGAACTAAATTTCCTTGTTCTTCTTGGAATGAAGATTTTGGAGAAAAGAAAGTGTGTCCAACTAAACCCGTAGGTTTTCCATGGTTAAAAAGAGAAGGGCTCAAGCCGGTTTATTGGTATAAGTTTGATAAAACAAATATGGCGTTCATTTCAGGAACTGATTATGAATTAAGTAAATATTCCATGTTTGAATTTCCATTTATCCCTTTATTTTGGGTATTAATGATTGTGGTTCTTTTTAGGCTGATTAGTTCAGTTGTGGGTTCGGACGAGATAGATGATGATGCATTCAAAGTAGTAGCCCCGTTTGCCTTAGGTATCTCTATTGGATTTTGTTGTTACAAGATTTTTGTTAAATACTTTGCTGTACGGGAATGGAATGATGATATCTTGGGATACGAGCCATCCTTACTGATGTTGGTTTTTACTTTGTTGATCAATGTATCAATGTTAGTTGCACTTATTCTCTCAATAAAAGGTAAATTATTCATGGAGACAAGATGGCACAATCGCTTAATTCTCACTATCATTTCTTTTTGGTCTTTGATTTTACTAGGGGCAGACAAACAAGGTCTAATGATAGTTACTTTAATTTTAACTGCTATTTATTTTTCCCGATATTTTATTTTCGATAAAATTGAAAAGATAGTTACTTTTCTTGAGAAAAAATATCGTCCTTTGCCTTAATTTTATTAATAAAAAGCCCACGTTTCGCGTGGGCTTTTTTGTTTGCTACAATAGGATTATGAAAACGATTGAAATATATACTGACGGGTCATCTCTTGGTAATCCTGGTCCGGGTGGCTGGGGGACTGTGATTACTGAAAATGGGGCTGTTATTCATGAACTTGGTGGATACGAAAAAGAGAGTACCAATAACAGAATGGAACTTATGGCTGTTATTCGAGCGCTTGAACATGTTCTCATTCATCATCGTCATGATGAGGTTATTGTTCGTGCTGACTCCGCTTATGTTCTCGGAGGGATAACTTCATGGATACACAATTGGGAGAAAAATGGTTGGAGAACAGCAAATAAAAAATCCGTTCTTAATCAAGATTTATGGAAAGAAATGATTTCCTTCGTTCGTTTGTTTGATGGGCATCTTTCGTGGGAAAAAGTAAAAGGGCATGCCGGTGTGCTTCATAATGAACGCGCTGATGAAATAGCAACTAGTTTCTCGGCGCTTAAACCGATTTCATTGACTACTCGCACTTTGTAATATGACTCGAACAGAAATATTTCTTGTTGTTTTGCTTATACTTATCGCCCTTGTGCGATTTTTCTTTTTTATACCAGAACCACTTCCATATGATGAAGCGACAGGAAAGAAGATTGTTGTGAATGGCATGGTGTCGGATATTCCAGATATTCGCGAGACAACAACTCGGCTGACAATTCGTCCAACAGGCGAAGATTCAAATTTGATTGCTGTTGTTTCAAACATATCAGATGGTAGTGATGCGCGGTATGGTGATGTTATGACTATTCGTGGCATGCTCGACAAACCAGAGAATTTTACAACAACAGCTGGTAATGAATTTAATTACAATCGTTATCTGGCGAATAAAGATATTTATTTTATTATCAATAATGCCGATGTTGAAATTCTCTCAGGTGGAGAAGGTTCAAAAATAAAACAAGTATTGTTTCGCTTGCGGGAGCATTTTATGAACAATATCAATCGCGTTATCAGTCCGCCAAAGAGTGATTTAGCAAATGGTTTATTGCTTGGTGCTCGCGGGGGATTCAATACAAAAACACGCGATGAATTTATTAATACCGGCACGATTCATATTGTGGCACTATCCGGATACAATGTTTCAATTGTTGCCGAACAAACAATGAGAATGCTCGGTTCGGTGTTTTCACAAACAATTGCAATTTTAATTGGGGGAATATTTATCGTACTTTTTGTGCTGATGTCCGGCGCGCAGGCGACAGCCGTGCGCGCCGGTGTAATGGCACTTATCATGCTTTTTGCGCGAATAACCGGTCGTCCATATGATGCTGGACGGGCGCTTATCATTGCCGGATTGTTGATGATTGCTTATGATCCGCGAGTAATAACTGACCTCTCGTTTCAATTGTCATTTATCGCAACTTTCGGCGTGCTGTTCATTACACCCAAAGTTATCAGTTGGGTGCACTTCTTGCCTTATCGTTTTGGGATTCGTGAAATCACAGCAACAACTATTTCTGCGACTATTGCTACACTTCCGCTCATCTTGTATTCAACCGGCGTTCTATCAATCGTATCTATTCCAGCAAACATTCTTGTCTTGCCGTTTTTGCCACCGGCAATGTTTTTCGCTTTTTGTTCGGGGGTTCTAGCATTCATTTCACCGCTTATTTCTCTTCCGTTTGCATATATTGCCCATATTATCCTTTCTTATATTCTCGGTGTTATTCATTTTTTTGCTTCATTTTCATTTGCAAGTACAACAATTAAATCATTTCCGCTTTTGATAACAATCATCCTATATATTCTCATTCTTTGGTGGGTGTTTCGCCGTCGACTTGACCCCGTATCCGAAGAAGCATATCATTTCTAATATGAATTTTGACTATCCTCCAAAAGCAGAACCCGAGTCAGAAAAATTGCCGGAATCGTTCCCTGGATTTATTTCTAGGTACAAAACGCTCATGCAAAAAGGTCTTGTTATGACGGCGCTTGTATTGGCAAGTAGTTTCTCTAAAGCGCAAGCCGTGGAACACGCACCTTTTGGACTTGATAAGGCAACCATAGGAAAAACAGAAGCAACAACCAAAGAAGTAGCAAAAATTGATACTTTGTTTAATCGGGTCATGAAAACATTTTCATACTATCAAACACACAAAGGTGATTCATCGCTTGAAAAATCGCATGAGGTATTTTCAAAAATCACCGCGCTTGATACGAAAGAACTTGATAAGGTTATTTCGTATGTTGATACGGCATCGCGTACACCAGACGAGCAATACATTATGAATATGCAGATTAGTAAGAATGGCGTAATTCTTATGGAGCACAAAGGCGACACGACAACAAATTATAAAATCTCAACACAGGAGAAAGATGGTCAGATGGTGCCAGTACTTTCAAAATCAATCTATGTCGGACAAGAAGAGAAACCACGCGTTCAAACCTCAACAGGGTATCCGCAGAATTTTGACGAAATGAATAAAATTTTTCGCAACTTAGAACAGGCCGTGAAGCCAGCAATGGCAGAGGTAAACACTCTTCAAATTAAGAAAGGGCCTGAATTGGTGCAAAACTAAATAAAAAATGACTAGGGAAGACCTAGTCATTTTTTATTTAGTTAGTATTTTTAAAATTCTCCTCAATAGTTTCCCAGTTGAGATTTGTGAAGAATGCTTCCACATACTTTTTCTTTTCACTTGTTGGATAGTCATAGACATACGCGTGTTCCCACATATCTAGCGCGAGAATCATCTTGCATCCATTTAGTTGTCCAAGGTGTTGTTCATCTACCCATGATGCGAGAAATTTATTTTCTTGCCTGTCGTACCAAAGGACTGCCCAGCCGATTCCGCGTGTGAGTGCAAGGTTGCTGAATTCTCGTATAAATACTTCAAATGTTCCAAATGTTGTTAGCAGTGCTTTTCCGAAGTCACTTTCTCTGTTAAATGGATGCGCTCCGCCAGAGAGACTTTCAAAATATATTTCGTGATTACGCATTCCATTGTACTCAAAACTAAATCTTCGAAATAGTTCGCCTGTTATATACGCATCAGCCTCACTGTCTAGGGTCGCCATTTTTTCAATAATAAAATTCGCATTTTTCACATACCCTGCGTATAGTTTCAAATGTTCTTCTATGTTTTTTGCACTGATTCCCCCAAGTTCGGGGATTGAAAATGTTTTTGCTGTAAAGTATGACATCTTATTTAAAGAGATAGTGGTAATATAGGAAGTATAACATATGCGGATTATTAGAAATCATCTTCTTTCTCTCCTCATTTTTGTGTTTCTTCTTTCAGTAAGTGCTATTTCGATATTTGCCTTTACTGATGCTCGCAATGGCACGCTCCTTACGGTAGCATTTCTTGATGTTGGGCAAGGGGATGCAATATATATTGAAGCCCCAAATGGCAGACAAATGTTAATTGATGCCGGACGGGGGAATGAAATTCTATCCGTACTTGGTGATGTTATGCCGTTCGGCGACCGCTCTATTGATGTTGTCTTGGCAACACATACAGACGCTGACCACATCGGTGGACTGCCAGCAGTTTTTGAAAATTATGATATTGGCGAAATAATTGAAAATGGCGGAACATCAAAGACGAAAATATTTCAGGCTCTAAAAGATGTAATTAAAGATGAGGGGATTGAATCTATAATTGCGCGACGAGGTATGCATGTTGTGCTTGATGAAGAGAAAAATATTTCATTTGATATTTTATTTCCTGATCGTGATGTAAAAGGAATGGAATCAAATGATGGTTCGATTGTCGGGAAGCTTTCATACGGAGCCCATTCATTTATGTTGACGGGGGATGCTACCACTTATACTGAAATGCTTATTTTACGAAACGAAAAAACTGAAACACTACACTCAACAATTCTTAAATTAGGTCATCATGGTTCCCACACATCTTCAAGTGAAGCATGGCTTCGCGCTGTTTTGCCAGATGAGGCGATTATTTCAGCAGGGAAGAACAATAGATACGGACACCCGCACCAAGATGTGCTCGCTCGCATGCGCTCGCTCGCTATCCCGTATCTGGCAACATACGACGAAGGAACAATTATATTTGAAACTGATGGAATACATATGTCTCAAAAATAAAACCCGACAATTGTCGGGTTTTATTTTATGATTCCTGCTTTCTTTAGTACTGCGTAGGCTCCATGCTTGTTGATAGTTTTGATTGCTTGAGTAGATATTGTAAGAGGGAAGTATTTTTTGAGCTCAGGAACATACACTCGCTTTTTCTGGAGGTTTGGATATTTGCGGACCTTGCCAGTAGGGTTATATTTGGTAGCACGAACAATGTTCGAGTATCCACCCGCTACGAGAGAGCCCTTTTTTGTTATGTCGCAAACCTTTGCCATATGTGGCGTTATACTAACATACAATATACAAGAATGCAATTCTGGATATCGGGGCATGCTATAATATCGCCTATGGATATTGTTGATAGTGTTTTTTATATTGTTGTGCTTATTATGTCAGTTGTTGTTCATGAATTCGCTCATGGCTATGTGGCGTATCGATATGGCGACCAAACTGCCTATCGTGCCGGACGATTAACTCTCAATCCGCTCAAACATTTGGATCTATTTGGTTCAATTTTATTACCGTTTATCCTTATTGTTACGAAAGCTGGTTTTGTTCTCGGTTGGGCTCGACCCGTTCCGTATAATCCTTTTAATTTCAAAAACGAAAAACAGGGGACAATTGCGGTGGCACTCGCGGGAATTTGTGCCAACATTATTGTTGCGATTGTATTTGCTGTACTCATTCGACTAGCACCATATGTAGGACTTCCTCCACTTTCTCTTGCAGTAGAAACACTCCACCCCTTTTATCATATTGCGACAACTATCGTACTACTCAATATTGTTTTGGCGGTATTTAATCTTTTGCCAATTCCGCCCCTTGATGGCTCACGGCTTCTTTTTTCATTACTTCCTGATCGTTTTCGCGGGGTGCAGGCATTTCTTGAGCAGTATTCATTCTTTATTCTTCTCGTATTCGTTATGTTTCTCTGGAGTATATTTTCTCCAATAATGTTTAAATTATTCTCTCTTTTTGTTGGGGTTTAATTTTATTCTCTTCTTATACATGGTAAAATAAACACTATATGTATCGATGGATATTAAGCGTGTTAATTCTCTGTGTTGTGGTTTCTAGCCACACGGTTTTTGCTGGGACTGGAACAATTGATGCTTCAAACTATACCTCATTTCTTTGTACAAATACGGCCTGTACAACCGGAAGTCGAATTGTATGGCGGACAACTAATGGGACAGCTGTTTCAATAACTGATACTGCTCTCACCGGGAATCTCTGGGGTGAAAATATTGGCTGGATAAATCTAAATCCAACAAACGGCGGGGTTTCAAATACCACAGCAGGTGTTCTTTCTGGATACGCTTGGGGTCAAAATAGTGGGTGGATAAACTTTAGTCCAACAAATGGAGGTGTCACAATTAACACTGGAACAGGTGAATTTTCTGGATACGCATGGAGCCAGAATGATGGTTGGATAAAATTTGATTGTACTACTCCTGGTTCAAACTATTGTGTAAAAACTGATTGGCGCCCAAGTAGTGGAGGTGGAAGTGGTGGAAGTTCTGGTGGAGGGTTCGGTCTTGGCGGAGGTCTTGGCACTGGAGGAGGTGGTGATACAGGCGGTGGCGGTGCTGGCGCCGGTGGCGGGGGAGGTTCTGGTGGTGGGGGTGGAGGATCAAGTGGTGGTCGCATATTTACTGGGGGCAAAGTCGTAGACATTGTTTCTAAATATGTTCCCAAAGCGCCTCTTGATCGTGTGATTGAGGCAGTGCAAACGCCAGTCGCAACTGTCGTGATGGTTGTTGGAGCAGTATCTGGATTTTTGATGAGCGTGCTGACTGTTCTCTTTTCAAACCCTCTTTCATTCTCTGAATTATTCCTCATTCCGATTCGTATTTGGGGAATCATTATGACTGCGCTTGGTATCAAGAAACGCAGTCGGCCGTGGGGAACAGTGTACGATAGTATTACAAAGCAACCTCTTGATCCAGCGTATGTTGTTCTTCAAGATATGAATGGCAATGAAGTTGCGACATCTATTACTGACCTTGATGGTCGCTACGGATTTCTTGTTCCACCAGGGACATATAGAATGCTCGCCCATAAAACTAATTATGAATTTCCATCAAAAAGACTTGCTGTTCAGACAAGTGATGAAATCTATCAGGATTTGTATCACAATGAATTGATTACTCTTCAAGAAGGGGATGTGATTACAAAAAACATTCCAATGGATCCTCTCAATTTTGATTGGAACGAATTTGCTAAACGCGACCAAGGATTGCTCCGTTTCTTCTCTCGTGGAGATATTTGGTTTAACAGAATTGCAAATATTTTATTCGTTGTTGGTTTCGCTATCACCGCGCTTGCTTCGTATGTTGCACCGAAGGTTTATAATATTGTTACTCTCTTTGTGTATGTGGTACTTCTTGTTCTAAAAAGTACAGTGCTTAAACCGCGCCCATTTGGACGAATGAGATACAAAGATTCTAAGAGACCGATTCGTTTCGCTATTATTCGTATCTTCTCGGCTGGGACTGAACATGAAGCGACCCATAAAGTGACTGACAAGAATGGCAAATATTATTGCTTGATTCCAAACGGTTTATACTATGTGAAAGTTGAGCGAAAAAATCAGGACAATACATATACACCAATTTATACATCAGAAACGATTGAGGTGAAAAAGGGGTATATGAATAAAACATTTGAAATATAAGGGGATGCCCCGTTCCGGCCATGGCCGGAACGGGGCATCTTTTTTCTCTTGCTTTTTTCATCTTCATATAGTAAAGTACTTGGACTAGTCATTCGTGGCTTTTTTAGTTTAAATATGCCTACAATCAATCAATTGGTTCGAAAGAGCCGTAAAAAAGTTATCAGAAAATCAAAAGCTGTTGCTCTAGCGCGTGGTTTCAATGCGCTCAAGAATAAACCAGTCTTTTATCCTGCGCCATTCAAACGAGGCGTTTGTACAAAAGTTACAACAACAACTCCAAAGAAGCCTAACTCTGCGCTTCGAAAAATCGCCCGTGTTCGTCTTACTAATGGAATGGAAGTAACGGCATATATTCCAGGTGAAGGACACA
>CAYXYC010000023.1:0-8125 GCA_964469225.1 uncultured Candidatus Saccharibacteria bacterium
TTGACAAAATAAATGAAATAGGTTATCATGTAGAGGTAAGGTTTTCTCCTGGGTTTTTATAGAGGCTATATGCCTCCTTTCTCTTTATTAGAGCATACAAAACTTGTGAGATGTTCAATCGCCGTACGATTAATTATTTATAGATTGAAATAGTTTAGTATGACATATATACAAAAACGCCGTCCTTCCGGTTCTCGGAATGGTACGCGTCCTGTTGCCGGTGGCAACACAAAACGCTTTTCGCATTCGCCAAGACGAAGCGGAGGTAATAGAGGTTTCAAAAACAAAAGTTATTTTGACCTCTCAAAATTTATTAATAAAGTTTCTGTAACTGAAGAGCAGGAGATTTTTACTCCAGAACACTCATTCAGTGATTTTATTGTGGATGAAAAGGTAAAGCGTGCAGTTGGTGACAAGGGGTATGTACTCCCAACACCTATTCAAGACCGCGCAATTCCGCATGTCCTTAAAGGTCATGATGTCGTTGGTATCGCAAATACTGGTACAGGTAAAACAGCAGCGTTTCTTATTCCGCTTATTGATAAGGTGGTAAAGAATAAAAATGAAAATGTGCTTATTGTTGTTCCGACACGAGAACTCGCAATTCAAATTGGCGATGAACTTCGCGGACTTACACGAGCGCTTGGAATCTTTGGTGTTTGTTGCGTTGGCGGTGCGCCAATCGGTCCACAAATAAAATCACTCCGTTACCAAAATAACTTTGTTATTGGAACGCCGGGACGATTAAAGGATCTTATTGATCGTGGAAATATAAACCTCAGTACATTTTCTACTGTTGTACTTGATGAAGCAGACCGAATGCTTGATATGGGATTTATTGCTGATATTAAATATATGATGAAGTTGATGCCAGAAAAGCGTCATACGCTTTTCTTCTCGGCAACTCTTTCAAAAGAAATTGAAGCGCTTATCTCACAATTCCTCACGAATCCAGTAACGGTTTCCGTGAAAACTCGCGATACATCAAAAGCAATCGACCAAGATGTTGTGCGCGTTGCTCGTGGTGAAGACAAAGTTGATGCGCTTGAGAAATTACTTCGCGCAGATGGGTTCACCAAAGTGCTTATTTTCGGTAAAACAAAACACGGGGTAGAGAAGCTTTCAAAAACGCTCCTTTCTCTTGGTTTCAAAGCCGAATCTATACATGGAGACAAAAATCATTCAAAGCGTCAGTTTGCGCTCGGACAATTCAAAAACAATAAATCAAATATTCTTGTGGCGACTGATGTCGCAGCACGAGGACTTGATATTGCTGATGTGTCTCATGTGATTAACTTTGATTTACCTGCAACATACGAGGACTATGTGCACCGTATTGGCCGAACAGGTCGTGGTGGAAAAACAGGTAAAGCACTCACATTTATTGATTAAAACGGGCAAAATCGTACCACAAAATAAAAAACAATTTGAGCAACAGACAAATTGCGGTACAATAATGCCATGGAAGAAAAACTAAACAAGATAAAGTATAGACCGAAGCATCTTACTATTGATGATATTCGTGATGGTTGCATTACTCTCTATGGCGACAATGAAGAAGAAACAAAGTTGTGCATGATTCAGGAGGAATTTCGTCAGGGAATTGATATGATTACTGACTTTACTCCTTCGGTTACATTTTATGGATCAGCACGCCTAGGTGAAAAAAGTCCAGTTTACGAAAAAGTTAAAAATCTGGCATATCGTATTTCAAAAGAACTCGGATATTCTGTTTTGTCTGGTGGAGGTGGGGGAATTATGGAAGCAGCAAATCGTGGCGCACACGAAGCCGGTGGGCGATCTGTTGGGCTGACTATTAAACTTCCAAATGAACAAAAAACAAATCCGTATGTTACGGATGAAATACCTTTTTACTTTTTCTTTGCTCGGCAGGTGTCTATGTCGTACACAACAGAAGTGTGCGTCTTTTGCCCTGGGGGATTTGGTACATTTTATGAATTATTTGAAATGCTGACACTTCAACAGACTGGAAAAATTGGTCGAGTCCCTGTTATTCTTTTTGGTTCAGATTTTTGGAAGCCTATTGAGAATACTATTAAGCAAGTGCTTTTAGAAAAATATAATACAATCAATTCAGATGAAATAAAATTGTATACTATTACTGATGATGAAAATGAAGTTTTAAAAATAATCAGCGAAAGTCGTATGCGTGATGCCCGCGACGCGCTTATATAAATTGTATGAAAAAAATATACATCGTAATTATGTTATGTGTGATTGTGGTTGGTGGATTCTTGATTTTTATTCAAAAGAAAAATGACATAAAAGAAACTCGTGTTTCAAGTGAACAATCGTCTGTATCTCTAAATAATTCCAAAGATAATTCAGTATCATCACCAGTTTCAAACACTGCACCGAGTGCATCTTCATCTGGGGTGACCTCATATACTCTTTCTGATGTTGCGAAGCATTCTACCACTTCTGACTGTTGGACTGTTGTAAACAAAAATGTTTATAACCTTTCTTCTTTTGTTTATCAGCACCCAGGGGGAGTGCGAGCGATTTCGTCTTTGTGCGGAAAGGATGGGACGGAGACATTTACAAATCAGCATGGTGGTCAGTCTCGCCCAGAAAATGAATTGGCATCATTAAAAATTGGTGTTTTAAAATAATATCTTGATGGAAAAAATTACAGAAAATAAAACACACGACAGAGAGGTTGTTTGGCTCCAGATTTTATATCTTTTTATTGTTCCTACTCTTTTACTTTATTTCAGAGTAATACCTGATAATTTGCGATTTCTGATGTTACTCGGAGTTTGTTTATTGCTCCTTGGTATAGTTTGGCATGCCAGATGGACTTATGACGACATGGGCTTGATTCATGATTGGAAAAAATATTTTTCCATATATGGACTTTTTACAATTGGTGGAGTTTTGTTTCTTTTCTGGCTTGCGACTATCGTTCCACACGAGCCATTTCTTGATTGGTGGGAAAATAAAAAATTCTTATTATTATTTATTCCGATAAGTGTGTTGCAAGAAGTTGTTTTTCGGGGAATTTTGATGAATATGCTTGTGCGTGCATTTACGAATCCATATTTGATTATTTTTGTAAACGCTTCCGTGTTCGCGCTTATTCATGTGATTTATATAAATGCAGTTTTTGTTTTACCGCTCACTTTTATTGCAGGCGTTGCTTTTGCATGGGCTTATTATAAGTATAAAAACTTGATTCTAATTTCCGTGGCACATACGGTGCTTAACTTTACCGCCATAATACTTGGATTTTTCGTGCTTCGGTAATTGGTTGCTAATTGAAAGAAAGAGAATATAATTGCTTTATGCCTAATGAAACAAACACACACAAAAGACCTTCATGGGATGAATACTTCCTTCAGATGGTTGATATCGTTGGATCTCGGGGGACATGTGACCGTGGGCGATCTGGATGTGTGATTGTGAAAGATAATCGTATTTTGTCTACTGGATATGTGGGTGCTCCGTCTGGTTTGCCTCATTGCGATGAAGTTGGACATGAGATGCACACTGTCACACAAGAAGATGGTACTACCTCACGACATTGCATAAGAACAGCTCACGCAGAACAAAATGCAATTAGCAATTCAGCCCGTATTGGTCATGCGCTTTTTGGTTCAACTTTGTATTGTAAAATGACACCATGTTACAAATGCGCGCAGAGTATTATTAATACTGGAATCGTTCGCGTTGTTGCACTAAAAGATTATCATGCTAGTGGTCGTAGTAAAGAAATATTTAAAGAAGCTCTTGTATCGTGTGAGGTTTTGGGGGAAGTAGAATCATACACCGATACTAAATAATATGATTAACCTAAAGGAATTACAAAAAGAAGTAATGCGAAATAAACTCGAGAAAGGATTTAACACAACTGATGTTGCGCTTGAATTCTGTCGCGCTCACGAAGAACTCTCTGAAGCATTCTCAAAGTTTAGTAAAAACCAGGATGGTGTTGCCGAAGAATTCGCTGATGTCGCAATATTTTTGCTCGGTATGTGTGATATTCTTGGATATGATCTTGAAAAAGAATTATTGAGGAAAATTGAGATAAATAAAAACCGAAAATACATAAAATCAAAATCGCCCGATGGTAAAGACATTTTTATACGAGAGAAAACTGATATTGATCCATAAAAATACAAAAGTAAAGCCCCAAAATTTCGGGGCTTTACTTTTGTAGTTCGTTGTTGTATAATCTAAAAAAGTTTAAAATAATATGGCACGAAAACCGTTATTCCCACACATTAACTTGGCTCTTGATATGGACCAAGTAGTAAATCACTTTGAAGAAAAAGTGAAAAACCTCCTCTCTGACCGTTTCCCTGATGTATCATTCAAGAACTTACATGAAATGAATGAATGGGATCACTCTAAAAATTACGCATCACGAGAGGATGTAACGAAATTTTTAAAAGACTTATTCAATAATCCACCCCCAGGATTTTATTTGGATGGAATGCGACCAGTTGATAATTTGCGAGACATCGTTCATTCCCTTAATGGTCTGGTGAATGTATGGATGGTGTCTAATCCGTTGTCAGAGATTGATGATACAAAACTCACAATTTCTGATTTGCAAACTAGAGATGAAGTTTGGTCTCGCATTGTGATGGAAAAGAAGAAATGGCTTAGAATGCATTTAAAAGAAGATGCCCCACGATTTATTCCAACCGATTCTAAATACATTTTTCACGGGAACATCCTCATTGATGACAGGCCCGATGCGTTTGATTATTCTAAAAACCCTAATTTGATTCATGTATTATATGATGATAATTATGGGTTTAATAAAAATTCAAAAAACGAGTTTCGGCTTAACTGGAATATGGATTGGCGAGAAGTTATTCTTGCTGTAACAGAAAAAATTCAGGTATCACACCAGACCCAGAACGCTTCGCGCTATTAAAAATGTTCATTTGGTTAGTAAAAAGCCCGAGATTACTCGGGCTTTTTTTCATAGGTCGCAAATGAATACGGCACATCATTGGCTAAACCGTCATCTTTTCTTGTTTTGATCCAATCACTCTCCTTTATTTCAGGGAAAAAAGTATCAGCATCGTATTCTTTGTGAACATGAGTGATGTAGAGTTTGCTAGCAAATGGAAGTGCTTGTTTGTAAATTTCACCACCACCAATAATGAACACTTCTTCAGAATTTTCACACAAAAGAATCGCTTCTTCGAGTGAGTTAGTAACATCAACCCCATCTTTTCTGTAATTCGCATCCCGAGTGATTACGATATTTCTACGGTTTGGAAGCGCCTTACCAATAGATTCAAATGTCTTTCGTCCCATAATCACTGTATGACCTCGCGTTGTTTCGCGAAAATGCTTCATATCTTCAGGAATATTCCAAAGAAGTTGATTGTCTTTTCCAAGCTCGTTATTCTTTCCAATTGCGGCAATGAGTGAGATTGTCATATTTAAACAGCAATTGGGGCTTTAATTGATGGATGTGGATCGTATCCAACAAGTTCAAAGTCATTGATTGTAAAATCTTCGATGTTTTTCACTGCCGGATTTAGTTTCATTATTGGCATCGGACGAATGTCATCTTTTCTGCCTAATTGCAATTTTGCTTGCTCAATGTGATTTGAGTAAAGATGTGTGTCTCCACCTGTCCATACGAATTCTCCGAGTTCAAGACCGGTTACTTGGGCAACCATCATTGTTAGAAGTGCGTACGATGCGATATTGAATGGTACACCGAGAAATGTGTCACAGCTACGCTGGTATAGTAAACAGGAAAGTTTGTTGTTTGCAACATAGAATTGAAACAAGCAGTGACATGGGGGAAGTGCGCGTTTTGCCATCTCGTCAATATCAGCAACATTCCAGGCCGAAACAATCATTCTTCGATCATTTGGATTTTTCTTTAATTGATCAATAACATTTTGCAATTGGTCAATATATTTGCCGTCTCGTGTAGGCCAGCTTCTCCATTGATATCCATAGATTGGACCGAGATCACCATACTTTGCTCCAAATTCCGGGTCATTTTTGATTCGTTCAATGAATTCCTTGATTCCAGTTTTCCATTCTTCACTATCAGATTTTGGAACAGGTAGGTTGTTTTCTTTGAGATATGCTTTGTATGGCCATTCGTCCCAAATAGTTACATTACGGTCTGCAAGGTATTTCAACTGCATATCACCAGTGATGAACCATAAAAGTTCATGAGTGATTGATTTTACACCCAATTTTTTTGTGGTCAGAAGGGGGAAACCTTTTGCGAGGTCAAAACGCATTTGCGGTCCAAAAATAGAAATTGTACCGGTTCCAGTTCGGTCACCCTTTTGTGCCCCTTTGTTTAGGATTTTTTCGAGCAGATTCAAATACTCTTTGTCTGCGTGGTCTTCGTGCGTTGTATTCATATTTTTTAAAATTAACGATTTTCCTAATTAAAGCATTCTCTATCTCGTGAGTCAATTGATTATATTTTTTCAGTATACGCTTATTTTGTGCTTGCGACACCTTTGACATATTATCTGAAACGGGTTATTTTGAACTAAAATACTCCGCGAATGAAAATTCCTCCATACATTAGATTTAAGTTTCGAACAAATGGAACACTATTTTTCGGAACTATTTCATTTTTTATTCTTGCCATTCTTACTGCTTTTTATATCGTCACTCCGATTAGTGTATTTAGCTCTGTGGTAATATGTTTTTCGGCTCTTGTTCTGATTGTGCTTTTTATATTTATTTCACATAAAATAAGAATCACATTTTGGAAACGAAGAAACAAAAAAGAAATAAAAGGTGGTAATCCTAAGTAAAAGCAGGCCTTTATTGAATTAAGGACTGCTTTTTTATTTGGCTTGTTATCGTGATAGAATGAGGACATTATTATTCTCACGGAAACACTATGAAAGATAAACAAATTGAGAAGTTGATTAAGCAAGAAGAGAAACGACAAAAAAGTGTTATCAATCTTATTGCATCTGAAAACTATGTTTCAGACGATGTGCTCCGTGCACTTGGTTCAAAGCTCACAAACAAATATGCCGAAGGGTACCCAGGTCGCCGTTACTACGGAGGGAATAGTATCATCGACAAAGTTGAACAGATGGCGATTGACCGCGCATATAAACTTTTCAAATTAAAAAATTCCGAATGGCACATCAATGTTCAACCACTCTCTGGTAGCCCTGCGAACTTCGCACTTTATTCTGCTCTTGTCCCAATCGGAGGGAAAATCATGGGAATGAAACTCACATCAGGTGGGCACCTCACACACGGACATCCACTTTCAATGACGGGTAAACTCTGGAAGCCGATACAGTTTGAAGTTGATCCACAGACAGAGATGATTGATTATGATGCAATTGAGAAATTGGCGATGAAAGAAAAACCAAATTTAATTGTTGCTGGATTTACTGCATATCCTCGTGTTGTTGATTTCAATCGTTTCCGTTCGATAGCGGATAAGTGTGGAGCACTTCTCCATATCGATATGTCACACTTTGCGGGACTTGTTGCAGGTGGTGCGTATCCATCGCCATTTCCACATGCTGATTCTGTAATGACAACTACGCACAAGAGCCTCCGTGGTCCACGACAGGCGATACTTTTTGTTCGTAAAGATGCTCGTGAATTCGACAAGAAACTCGACAAGGTTATTATCCCAGGACTTTTTGGTGGACCACATGAGAACAATATTGCAGCTGTCGCCGTGGCACTCGCTGAAGCATCTCGACCTGATTTCAAAAAATACGCTAAGCAAGTAGTGAAGAATGCAAAAGTACTCGCGAAAGAATTAGGAAAACTCGGCTGGCATATTATTTCTGGAGGGACAGATTCACATCTTATACTTTTAGATACATGGATGGATGGAAAAGGTGTATCAGGACGAGAGGCAAGTATGCGACTTGAAAAAGCAGGGATTATTGTAAACATGAATACAATCCCTGGAGATACTCGCGGGGTGATGGATCCATCTGGTATTCGTCTCGGCACCTGCGCAGAGACAACGCGTGGCAAGAAAGAAAAAGATATGATTAAAATCGCACAAATGATTGATAAAGTGTTGCGTTGGAAAACACCAAATTCTCGGAAATAATATGATTGAAGTAGAGAAAAAATTTCAGCCAACCAAAGAACAATTAGAAAAACTCCTCGAAGG
>CAYXYC010000024.1:0-5877 GCA_964469225.1 uncultured Candidatus Saccharibacteria bacterium
AACCTGCCACCCCCTCATTGCAAATGAGGTGCTCTACCAGATGAGCTAAGGGCCCGTATTTAATTATTACTATTTCTAACTATTAGACATTTGTGCTTCCACGAAGCGCTACAAATTAACTAACGGCCTTGTATTGTCTTAATATTTCTGACCACTAGTTATCCGTGCTTCCATGAAGCGCTACAGATGAGCTAAGGGCCCGTATAAATACTAATTAAAAATTACGAATGAATAATTAGAACATTCTCTATACTACCGCATTTTATATTTTTTGCAATAGGTGATTTTGCCCTTATTTTTGTTGCCTATTATTTTATTTTTTAAAATCTTTTGGTGGTTGACAATAAAACATATTTGATGTAAAATCTGCAAAAATAAAACCACGCAAAATGAAAACTGTTCAAGTTGAAATACCGATGTCGTACCCAAATCAAAATTATTGGATACTGAGAATTATTTATGGTGACATAGGTATTAGAACCTACAAAGACCCTATTGTTCGTTTTGATAACAATGACGACCGAAAAGAATCACTCGATGGCGCCAATGATAATGAAAAAGCAATTGGATCACTCTTAAAATCACTAACTGATGGTGGTATTAAAGTTATTCGTTCAGTTGAATTTTCTTACGCAGGTATCATGATTAAAAAATATGATACTCGAAATTGGAACCAAGCAGGACCTATTCTGGTTAAAGCTCTTAAGAAATTTTTCAAGGAAAAGATGAGTGTTGAAATTATTTTCCCACCAGAAATAAAAGATTGGGGATAAAAAAGCCCGCGATGTAGACATCGCGGGCTTTCTGATTTTACAAGAGTGAATAAATTGCTGCAATGGCCGTGATACTCATCAAGATAATTACAATCCAACCAATAATATTTTTCGTAGTTGAATTTTTATACTGACCCATGATTTTCTTGCTTGCACTCAAATGAACAATACAAATGAGAATGAGTGGCGCGACAAGACCGTTTGCAATTGCTGAATAAATAAGTGCCTTGATTGCGTCGATACCGACAAAGTTAATAAGAATACCAATAACAACTGAAAAAGTTATGACACCATAAAATGCGCGTGCTTCGCGAAGTTTGCGATATAGTCCTTCACGCCAGCCGAAACTCTCGGCGATAGCATACGCTGTTGATCCAGCAAGCACGGGAATAGCGAGCATGCCTGTGCCGATGATTCCAATAGCGAAAAGTGTTGTTGCCCATTGTCCCGCAAATGGCGCGAGTGCAAGCGCTGCATCGCTCGCAGTTGCGATATTTGTAATGCCTCCGACAAAAAGTGTATTTGCGCAGACGGCAATAATGAAGAACATTACAAGATTTGAAAGAAACATTCCCGTCCAAATATCACGACGCATATTTTTTATTTCATCATCATTTGTACCGTGTCGTGAGCGCACAGTGGTCTTGCCACTAGCAATTTGTTCTTCAACTTCTTGAGATGTTTGCCAGAAAAATAGATATGGTGAAATTGTCGTACCAAGAATACCAGTTATGAGTAATATCTGGTCTTTTGAAAAAGTAAGATTTGGGATAATTCCGTCACGCAATAGCACTGACCAGTCCATATGAATAATTAATCCGGTTGCAACATATGAAAATAGGGTAATAACAAGCCATTTCAAATATCTCGCGTATTTTTGGTAAGGGATAAATATTTGAAGCAAAAGTCCGATTATTCCCATACCAATAATGAGAGAAATAAAATGCGCGTTTGGAATGATTAGCTGTACGGCTTTTGCCATTGCACCTAAATCAGCACCGATATTTAGCGTGTTGGCAATTAGCAACAATAGTGTACAAATATATAGTATTTCTTTGCTATACGCGCGTTTAATATTTGATGCAAGCCCTCGGCCAGTTACGAGTGCGATTCTTGCGCACATTTCTTGAACTGTCGCCATAAGTGGAAATGTCCATGCGGCAAGCCAGAGTAATTGTGTGCCATATTGCGCACCGGTTTGCGAATATGTTGCAATGCCTGATGGATCATCGTCCGCCGCGCCGGTAATAATTCCAGGGCCAAGTTTTTTGATGTATTCTTCTCCGTCCTTTAAAAAAGATTTTTGTTCTTCTTTGACTTCGCTCTTATTCATTTCCATATAACACAAGTATACTACACATAATAAATAAAAATAATAAAAGCGCGCATGGTTTTACATGCGCGCTTGGGTTTTTTTTTGATGTTTTTCCTAACTTTATTTAACTTTTCGGGAGGTCATCACCCCTCATTGTTGTCAGTGGCTATCAGAATGTATTTCAACTCTAACTTCACCTGCAGGTTCTTTGGGAGCCCATCATCACAACAAGATGATCTGTAGAATAACAGTTTACGGTGGCTTGCGCAATGCAAGCTAGACTCGTTTTAATATTCTTAACACATTCGTAGTGTATCACATATACAAATATTTGTCAAGTAGTATACTTTTGCCTTGTTTTTCAACATTCTTTCTTTTTTTATTTATACCAACGCGGTATAATAAAACTGCTCTATGCAACAGGATATTCCACATAATCGTGACATAACATATTTCGGGCGGACGAATTTTCGTAATACAAACACTCCATTCGGTATAAAGCGCAAAGATCGTCGCCAGCATATGTATATTCTCGGTAAATCAGGAACCGGTAAATCGGTGTTGCTTTCTAATCTCATAATTCAAAATATTCAAAACGGCGAAGGGGTTGCTGTTATTGACCCACACGGCGAACTTGTTGAGGAGATTCTTCATTCCATCCCAGAACATCGTATTAAAGATGTTATTTATTTTAATCCAGCTGATACTGATTATCATATAGGATTCAATGTCATTCAAATTGATGATCCTAAATACAAACATCTCGTGGCGTCTGGCTTGATGGGTATCTTCACTAAAATTTGGGCGAATGCGTGGAGTGCGCGAATGGAATACATTTTGAACAATGCAATCTTGGCACTTCTTGATACACCAAATACAACACTACTTGGTATTCCAAGATTACTTGTTGACAAAGAATACAGAAAGACAATTATTGATAATTTGAAAGATCCAGTTGTGAAGGCATTTTGGATGAATGAATACGAACTTTGGCGTGATCAGTTTCGTAACGAGGCGATTGCTCCGATTCAAAACAAAGTTGGTCAATTCCTCTCGTCATCAATCATTCGTAATGTTGTTGGTCAAGCAGAATCAACTATTGATATTTTTAAAATCATGAATGAGGGAAAAATTTTCCTTGTGAATGTTTCAAAGGGACGCATCGGTGAAGACAACTCCGCACTTTTAGGGGGTATGATTATCACTAAGATCCAATTAGCCGCGATGGAACGAGTGCGTATTCCAGAAGATGAACGAAAAGATTTCTATTTATATGTTGACGAATTCCAAAATTTTGCGACAGACTCATTTGCAAATATTCTTTCTGAGGCACGAAAATACAGATTGAATTTGATTGTTGCTCACCAATACACCGCCCAGCTTTCAAATGAAAATGGTACAAAGGTTCGTGATGCTGTTTTTGGTAATGTCGGAACGATGATTGTTTTTCGTATTGGTGCAGATGATGCCGAATTTATTGAAAAAGAATTTTCACCTGAATTCACTGCGCAAGATTTGGTAAACTTGCCGAACTACCATGTGTATCTCAAATTAATGATTGATGGTGTGACAAGTCGTCCATTTTCAGCGACGACACTTCCGCCGATTAAAGTTTCTGTTGCTGAAAGTACCAAAGATCGAATTATCGAATCGTCGCGTGAGCTCTATACTCGTCCGCGTGCCCAAGTTGAGGAAAAAATCCTAGAATGGAGTGGTATGCGACCGCGTGATGAGAATGAAGGAAAATTTAAAGCAATTTGTTCAAATTGTGGCAAGGAAACATTTGTACCGTTTGAGCCAGAACCTGGCCGTCCAATTTATTGCAAAGACTGCTTGGCAAAAATAAAAAGTGGGGAATTAAAAATGGCACAGCAGACTCCAATTCCGCGTCCACAGGCAAAAGAAAATACGGTTCAAAATAAAGTTCAATCAGACCAAAAAGAATTTACTCCAAGGCCACCATTTCGCGAGATACCTAATCGCCCAGCACAAAATCCTAGACCAGAGCGTTCTAGTGGCCCGTCTCCTTTATTGAAAGATTTGTTGGCAAAAATTGGAACTGACAGAGAAGCAGAAAAGGCGGAAGAAACTCGCCTGGGTATTTCGGAGAAAAAAGCTTTTATTCCAGAGCCGGTGTCACTTTCTGCTCTTAAGCCAAAAGAAAGCACAAAGAAACATATTCCAATAGTCAAAGACGCGTCCGAAGAATCAAAAACATCTCTTCGAGATGTGCTTTCAAAGAAAAATCATGTCTATGAATCTGACCCAATACCAAAACCACCAGTCGGTCATGGATGGCAAAAACCGCAAAATCCTAGAGAAGTCCCAGAAGATGTTTTACAAAAAATTCTCGGTGAATAATTAAAATTATGAAATTATATTTGTCTCGGTGTTTCAAAATCCTCTTACTCTCTCTTTTTGTTTGTTTTGGATTTCACGCTTATGCGTCTCTTGAAATCACCGAGATAATGTACGACCCCAAGGGCGCGAACACAGATCATCAATGGATTGAAGTATACAACCCCGATGCAAATGCAGTATCGGTTGATGCTTCTACATGGCGTTTTAGTGATGGTTCGGGTCATTATATGAATGACAAGGTTGATTTTTCTATTCCTGCTGGCGCGTATATCATTATCACTGGAAACAAAACAACATTTCTTTCTGATCACTCTCTATTTTCTGGTACAGTAATTGATACATCAATGTCGCTTGATAAAGATGGAGATACTGTAGCGCTTGCAAATAATGGAACGACAATTGCGTCTGTGTCATATTCATCAAGTATGGGTGGGTCGGAAGACGGAAATTCATTACAAAAAATAAACGGCACATTCCAGGGCGCAATTCCAACGCCTGGTTTGGCGAATCAGACAACCGCTAGTGTTGGCAGTTCGGTTCAGGCGTCTAGTTCTACAAAAGACGAGGAAGAAGAGGAAGTGCAAAAAATAATTACGATTGCAACAAAAATTATTTCCCCGACGCGAGTAACAGTAAATATTCCATTTCCAATATCATCAAAAACGACAACATCTGCGAAAGAAATTCTTGGTGTTGGAAAATTTGTGTGGAATTTTGGTGATGGTGTATCAAAGACGCGCGAAACAGCGGAGCCATTTGAATATATGTATACATATCCCGGCGACTATGTTGTGACACTTTCTTTTTATCAGTCAGTGTTTAGTGTTGCTCCCGAAGCGACGGATAAATTTATTGTAAAAGTTTTGCCTGCTGGTGTGCGAATTAGTGGTGTTGGCAATAGTTCTGATCCATATATCGAACTTGAAAATAATTCGTCTAGTGATGTGGATGTTTCAAAGTGGATTTTGAAAGGCGCGGTGCATACATTTATGTTGCCAGAAGGGTCAATTGTTCTTTCTTCAAAGAAGATTCGCTTATCTCCGAAGATTACTGGTTTTGATTTTTCTGATTTTTCTAATATTTTTTTACAAAGTCCGACAGGGGAGGTTTTGGGAACATATCCATTATCTAGACCAGCGTATTCTTCTGGTTCATCATTGTATTCTTATGCTTCTACAAATGTTAAAAGTGGCGCATCCTCTCGTGGTAATTTATCTGAAATTAATTTAAATGATCTTGGTGCAAGTGTCGGAAATACTCGTTTGTCTTCAAAAAATAACAATAAATCTGTTTCGGTTTGGCCATTTATTGGACTTGCAGGAATTATTGGTATTGGTATTTCAGCGATTATTCTTCTTGGAAATAAAAAAGATTCTAGTAATGAATTAGACGATATTCGCGCTGAGGATATGACAATTATTGAATAAA
>CAYXYC010000024.1:5977-7576 GCA_964469225.1 uncultured Candidatus Saccharibacteria bacterium
AAGGGTTATGATATACTCACAAAATGAAATCATCACATTCTCAAAAAACATCATGGAATAGTGTTTCTGGTTGGTACGATACGCTTTTGACGACCGATGCTGATAGTTATCAAGCCAAAGTTATTGCGCCGAATCTCACGCGGATGCTTCATTTGAAAAAGAATGAGCAAATTTTTGATGTTGCGTGTGGGCAAGGATATTTTGCGAATTTGTTTGCAAAAGATGGTGCGCGAGTTGTGGCCTCTGATATTTCAAAAAGACTTATTGAGACAGCAAAAAAATCATCACCAAAAACAATTTCCTATTTTATATCACCAGCGCATCGCGCACCATTCGTAAAAACTGGAAGTATTGATGCGATAACAATAATACTTGCTCTTCAAAATATCGAGAATGTTGATGCGGTGCTCGCCGAATGCGCTCGCACCCTCAAACCATCTGGCCGAATGATCATAGTACTCAACCACCCGGCATTTCGTGTACCAAAGGGAAGTGGCTGGTATTTTAATGATGGTGTGCAGTATCGCGCTGTTGGGCAATATCTTTCTGAGTCAAAGATTTCAATTGATATGAATCCAGGAGAAAAAGACCCAAAGAAAAAAATTAAAACAATTTCATTTCATCGCTCACTCCAATTTTATATGAAAACTCTCGCGAAGAATGGTTTTGCGCTGGCGCGACTCGAAGAATGGATTTCACACAAGAAAAGCCAAACTGGTCCACGCCAAAAGGCAGAAGATATCGCGCGAAAAGAAATACCACTTTTTATGTCTCTCGAAGTTAGAAAAATAAAATAATTTCAGTTAATCACTATTTTTGATTTTTGTTAGGGCCTTAGGTATTTTATTAAAATCTTTTATCAATGTTTCTCTCATACCTCCGTTATATAAAGCGGCGGCGGGGTGATATAAAGGCATGAATGCCTGTTTTGCGCCGAGTTCTGGAATCTGTTTGATAAGTAATTTGCCGTGAATATCAGAAATCTTTTCATTGGGGAAGAATAGTCCCATTGAATGTCTACCCAAGAATATTATTAGTTTCGGTGAAATAATCTTGAGTTCGTTAATAAGCCACTCATTACACGCTTCTTTTTCTTCGGGTAGGGGATCACGATTATTTGGCGGGCGGTATTTGACGATATTTGTAATGTATATATCTTCGCGTTTCATTTTTATGTTCGCGAGCATTTCAGCAAAAAATTTTCCCGCGGCACCAACGAATGGACGACCTTCAATATCTTCATTCTTGCCGGGTGCCTCGCCAATGAAGACTATGTTGCTCTCGGCATTGCCGTCTCCAAAAACCGCTTGTGTTGCTGTCGCTTTTAATTCACATGTGCAACTATCTTTCCAGTAAGCATTGAGTTCGTCTAATTGTTCGCGCTTGGATTTCATGTGCATCTATTGTACCAGATAATCTTTATATAATTGTTGATTTTGTGGCGATTTTTAGTATACTACCTTTACTTGCCGGAGTGGGGTAGAGATCTAGGTCATCACTCTGGCAATAATATAGTAAGATAAATATGAAGTATGTTTCTTATGTTGCCGGAGTGGCGGAATTGGTATACGCGCGCGACTCAAAATCGCGTCTCGCAAG
>CAYXYC010000025.1:0-7128 GCA_964469225.1 uncultured Candidatus Saccharibacteria bacterium
ATGCATAAATGCATATATTCCATCGCCTCACACAATGAGCCGATGGACAGGATTGGCTACTACATAGCCAGGTGATTTTCGATCCGCCTTCGGCTGATAACGAAAATCCTTTCAATCCTGCACATATATGCATAAATGCATATATTCCATCGCCTCACACAATGAGCCGATGGACAGGATTGGCTACTACATAGCCAGGTGATTTTCGATCCGCCTTCGGCTGATAACGAAAATCCTTTCAATCCTGCACATATATGCATAAATGCATATATTCCATCGCCTCACACAATGAGCCGATGGACAGGATTGAACTGTCGACCCCAGCTTTACGAAAGCTGTGCTCTACCAACTGAGCTACATCGGCTTGTAATTATATGTTACAAAACAGCCACACCAACACAGGAGCCGTTAAACAGACTTGCACTGTTGACCTCATTCTTACCATGAATGTGCTCTACTACCTGAGCTATAACGGCATATATAAACACGGCTTATCGTACTATATTTTCATATGTTTTTCAATAACTTCTATTGACTTTTTTGGTTACATCTGGTAATTTCATGGAAAACCAATACACCATAATATGTCAGTAAAAAAGAAACTCCTCGTAATCGGGGAAAGCCAGCTCACCTCTAATCTTTTTGATAAGATTGAAAACGAGAACAATATTCATTCTCTGTTCAAAGTAAAAAGATTGAACGAATATGGAAAGAATATTTTGAGCAAGGAGGTTGCCAACAACATAAGAAATGGATTGTACGATGTAATCATAATTGGTCCAACACCGCACAAAATTACATCAATTGAATCAGGCGTTTCGTTGTCTAATTGGCTTCGCTCGCTTAATGTTCGTTTGTTGATTATTGAAGCAAAAACCGCTTCCAATAATTTGAAATTTACAAAAGAAAGTTATGGTATCGCCCTTAAAAAAGCGAGAGAACATTTTTCTGTAGCATCTGCGTAAGCACAATATATAAAAAGCGTCCCAATATCAGGGACGCTTTTTGTTTGGTATAATAGTCATACTATATGGATACAGAAGAAATAAAAAAACAAATCGAAAAACTCGAATCAGAAATGAGCAATCCAAATTTTTGGGATGATAAAAATAAAGCGCAAGTGACAATAAAAAAAATCCAAGAACTCAAAGACGAACTCATTGGCTCGGAAAAGTACAATAAGGGTAATGCGATTCTCTCAATACTTTCTGGTGCAGGCGGTGATGATGCAGAAGATTTTTCGGCGATGCTTTTGCGTATGTATATGAAATACATTGAACAAAAAGGTTGGCGTGCCGCACTCATTCATGAACACAAAAATGATCACAATGGATACCGTAATGTTTCTATCGAAGTCGCAGGTAAGGGCGTATACGGAACACTTAAAAATGAGTCTGGTGTTCATCGTCTCGTTCGAATCTCTCCATTCAATGCCAAAAAACTTCGCCATACATCATTTTCACTTGTTGAAGTGATTCCACAATTTGAAAAAAGTGTCGAAGCGATTACTATTCCGCCGGATGATTTGAAAATTGAATTCTCAAAATCAGGCGGGCCAGGGGGGCAAAATGTAAACAAACGAGAAACAGCTGTCCGTGTTGTTCATATACCAACAAATCTTTCTGTTAGCGTGGCAACCGAACGAAGCCAAGAACAAAATCGCGAACGCGCACTTGAAATGCTTCGGGGGAAACTTTTCAAAAAACAGGAAGATGATAAAGTCAAAGAGCGTGCCGGGCTTGCTGTGTCAAAGACAACCGATATTGAATGGGGTAATCAAATTCGCTCGTATGTGCTTCATCCATACAAAATGGTCAAAGATCACCGCACCGATATAGAAGTTCGCGATGTTGACTCGGTTCTTAATGATGGTGCGATTGAACCATTTATTGAAGCTGAAAAAAATCTCTAAATATGAATTATGTTTCGGCTTTGATTAACTTCGAAAAAAAGTTATAATATTCCTCATATGGCTATCCTATTTTTGCTAAAAGCTAACTGCTAAGAGCTATTCATCCAATGATTTATTTTAACAATGTCACAAAAAGATACTCAGATACGATTTCTCTTGAAGATATCAATCTTTCGATTGCGCCAGGGGAATTTGTCTCTATTGTTGGGCACTCTGGTGCTGGTAAAACAACGCTGACAAAATTAATTCTTGCCGAAGAACGACCAACCAATGGAACTGTTTTTTTTGAGTCAACAAATATCCATAAACTCTCAAGTAAAGATCTTCTAAAATTCCGCCGAAAGGTAGGTGTCATTTTTCAGGATTTCCGCCTTTTGCCGACAAAGACTGCTTTTGAAAACATTGCTTTTGCTATGGAGTCAACCGGTAAAAGTGATCGCGAAATCCTAGAAGATGTTCCTCATGTGCTTGAGCTCGTTGATTTGGCTCACCGCGCAAGTCATTTTCCTCATCAACTCTCTGGCGGGGAGAAACAACGCCTTGCTATTGCTCGCGCAATTATTACTCAACCTGATCTTATTATTGCCGATGAGCCGACAGGTAACCTTGATCCAATAAACACCAACGAAGTCGTAAATATTCTCCGCAAAATCAACGATTTAGGTACGACGATTATTCTAACGACGCACAACCGTTCGGTTATTGAACAACTAAAAAAACGCGTAATTACACTAGAAAAAGGTCGTGTTGTACGAGACGATAAGGATGGCAAGTATATGCTATAATTTTCTGTATATGTTTCTAACTGACATGAAGAGAATAGTGCGATCGGGGTATACCAATTTCATGCGAAGTGGGTTTACTTCAATGTCTAGTGTTTTGATTATGACTGTTACTCTATTTGTCATCATGTCTCTTCTTTTTGTGCAGGCGGCATTGACTGGCGCTCTCTCTGGCATAAAAGATAAGGTTGATGTCACGGTTTATTTCACCCCTGGCGCAAGCGAGGCTTCTATTCGTAGCGTTGAATCAGCGTTGAAGAAATTACCAGAAGTAAAACAGGTGACATATACATCAGAAGATGACGCATTGGCTATTTTCCGTGATCGTCATGCGAATGATTATCTAACACTTCAAGCGCTTGATGAATTAAAAGACAATCCCTTGGGTGCATCACTCAATATAAAGGCAAAAGATCCATCTCAATATGAAAGCATTGCGAATTATTTTGATGGCGATAATGCTGTTTCAAAAGGCACACTCTCTATTATTGATAAAATTGACTATCATCAAAATAAACTTGTCATTGATCGTCTAACATCTATTATTTCGGGGGCAGAACGGTTGGGTTTTGCTGTGTCGCTGATTCTAATAATTATTTCTATCATTATTACTTTCAATACAATTCGATTGATTATTTTTATGTCGCGTGAAGAAATAAATGTTATGCGTCTTGTTGGCGCGGGAACACGCTATATCCGTGGTCCATTTATGGTATCAGGAATGCTTGTAGGAATTACAGCAGCAATTTTTGCAATTCTTCTCTATCTCCCAATTTCAATATGGCTAGGTAATCAAATGACTGACTTTATTGGTATAAATCTTTTTGATTACTACAAAGACAATATTTTTCAATTATTCGCTATGATGATAGGATTCGGTATCGTACTGGGTGCAATTTCAAGTTTGTTTGCCATTGCTCGTTATCTCCGCCGTTAAAATATATTTAAAATGAATCCCGTTAGAAACCGCGATCGCAAATAAATAATAATACATTTATGAAAGAAAAATTTATCAAAAATATTAATTTAATTTTTAACAGTCGCACCTTGATCGCGATCTGTTTCTAACGGGATGAAACCGCCGAAATCTGAGAAAACATCCACGAAGATTGAAGATTGTAAATATATTTTCGTCGTCGGTGGAGTTATCTCTGGTGTTGGGAAAGGTGTTGCCGCATCTTCAATCGCGCGTATTTTGCAAGACCGTGGACGCAAGGTCACAGCAATCAAAATTGATCCATATATAAATGTTGACGCTGGTACAATGAATCCGACAGAACATGGCGAAGTGTTCGTTCTTGATGATGGTGATGAGACCGATCAGGATATGGGTAACTACGAGCGTTTTCTTAATATTGATTTGACTCGTACAAACTATATGACGACAGGCCGAGTATACCAGGCAGTTATTGAACGCGAACGCAATCTTGAATATGGTGGTAAGTGTGTAGAAGTTGTGCCTCATATTCCACTTGAGGTTATTCATCGTATTGAGAAAGCACGCGATAATGCCGGCGCTGATGTTGTGGTGATTGAAATCGGGGGAACTGTTGGTGAATATCAGAACATGCTTTTTCTCGAAGCGGCTCGTATGATGAAGATAAAATACCACAAGCATGTTTTCTTCGTTATGGTTTCGTATTTACCTGTGCCGTCAAAAGTAGGAGAGATGAAGACCAAGCCAACACAGTCAGCTGTTAGAACACTAAATGCTTCTGGTATTCAGCCGGATATTATTGTTGCTCGTAGTGTGCAACCACTTGATGAAAAGCGCAAAGAAAAACTCTCGATGTTTTGTAATATCACGCCCGAGCGAATTATTTCTGCACCCGATGTGAATAGTATTTATGATATTCCAATTAATTTTGAAAAGGAGGGGTTGGGTGACATGATTTGCGATGTTGTGGAGATGAAATGCGCGAGCGCCGATAATGCCGGCGCTCGCGCCTGGCGAACATTTGCCAAGAAATCTCACACCGTTCGTGATGAAGTCCGTATTGCTGTCATAGGCAAGTATTTCAACACTGGCGATTTCACACTTTCTGATTCATATCTATCTGTGATTGAAGCGATTAAATATTCTGCGTACACTCTCAACAAGAAGCCGGTGCTTACATGGCTCTCATCTGTTGAATTTGAAGAGAATCCGAGAAAATTAAAAGAGCTTTCCAAGTATGACGGCATACTTGTACCAGGTGGTTTCGGCTCTCGTGGAGTAGAGGGGAAATTAAAAGTTATAGAATATGCGCGTACACACAAAATTCCATATTTCGGACTTTGTTATGGAATGCAACTCCTTGTTATTGAATATGCTCGCAATGTATTGGGGCTCAAAGACGCTAATACTCGCGAAGTTAATCCAAAAGCTCGAGATATAGTGATTGATATTATGGAAGATCAAAAAGAAAAAGTAGCAACAAAAAAATTAGGTGGCAGTATGCGTCTCGGTGCATTTCCCGCTATTCTCAAAAAGGGAAGTGTTGCAGAGAAAGCGTACGGCGTATCTTCGGTATCCGAACGACATCGTCATCGCTACGAAGTGAACAATGCGTATCGCGAAATGCTCGAGAAGAAGGGATTGGTATTCTCTGGTACATCACCTGATGGATTACTTTGTGAAATTGCTGAATTACCGAAAGAAAAGCATCCATTCTTCCTTGCAACACAATTTCATCCAGAATTCAAAGCTCGCCCGCTTCAACCGCACAAACTTTTTACTGCGTTTGTCCGTGCGTCTATTTCTACTCACAAGAAGAGGAAATAAAAATAATACAGGTTACTGATCGACTGAGGGGATGCGATGATTCTAATTCGGACAAAATATTAGTATTAAAATAGTGTTACTAAATATTGCCCAAAAACCAGGCAATCTTTTATAGGTCGAGATTGCCTGGTTCGTAGTTTGTGTTCATTTGGGAAAGGGGTCTATGCTCTATTTAATAGATTATTTCTTCTTTTTTGAGAGTATATTCTTTGCTTTCCTTGTTGTGCTTTTGATTATTTTCTTTGTTGATTTTTGTATTGGCTTTACCTGTGCTTTTAAATCTTTTAATTCAAGTTTTAAATAATTAGCAAAGGCTTCGATTTCCCCCTTATGTTCTTTGTGTTTTGCACTATACATATCACTAATAGTATCTACTATTTTATGGTAAGTAGGTGCGGTTACTTTTTTTGCGCTGGATACTTTCTTCTCTATTTCATTTTTCATCGAAGTCATCCATATTTTTGCATTTTTTTGATTCTTCTTGCCGTTTGGTCCAAGAAAATAATACGCGCTAGCGCCAATGGTTGCGAGACCTGCACCTAGTACTACTGCTTTACCAGCAGAAACACCTTTCTTTTTAATTTGTTTTTTTGTTTTCATATTTTTTTTGTTATGTAGTAATACTTTTTATTTCGAATGAGTGGAAGTATTTTTTCGACCTTTTCGTTTCTTTCCAAACAGAAATTGAAAAAGAGTGCTCTCTTGCATATCAAGAAGCATATCATTCGTAGTATCACCGAGTGTGTCTATATTCTTTTCTATTCTATTTATAATTCGTGAAAATGTACGAGAGATACGAATTATGTATAAGAGAATTATTACAATCAAGATCCACATTGTAATGAATCCTATTGAAGATATAAAAAAGAATATGTCAGATTGAAGTAGATTGGTCATTGGCTGATTGTACTCTTTAATAAGGTAAACAACTAATTATCATTTTATTGTTATCTATCATGATTTGGTTCATAAAGTAATTTTAGTTTCTCAAGTCCTCTGTGTATTTGAACATTAACATTATTTTTAGATTGTCTTGTGGCGATAGATATTTCAATAATAGAAAAATCCTGTATAAATCTCATCGACATCACCCTTTGATATGTGAGCGGTAGTTGTTGTATTAGTCCAAGAGCAGTTTTGCCATCAAGTATATTAAAAAGTCTTCCCGATGAATTCGTGCTTGCCTCGAATCCTTTTTCAATCAGAACATCTAATGATGTTGTTTTGTGTTTACGATACTCGTCGATAATGAGGTGATTCAGAATATGATACAAAAATGCTTGCATATTTTTAATCTCGCCACCTTTTTCAAGATAATTCCATGTTTTAATAAATGTATCTTGTACTAAATCATTGCTCAATACATTATCATGTATCTTGAAAAACGCGTGCAACTTCAATCCTTTTTCATGATCATAGTGTGCGATAGTTAACACAGCCTTTTGTTCGGCCTTTTGTATTAGATTCATCATATGTAGTTTTAGGGGGATCATTTTACGTTGGGCGAGGAGTATGGTGCCAACAGTAGGGTGTATGCCAGAAGAGGGTGAGCAGAACGCTTAGTATATGCTTTTCCCTGGTAATAGCAAGGAATACCTTGTAAGAAATACGAGCATGGAACGGCATGATATAAGGAAGTATCTCATTGTGTAGTTACACACTATTACTTT
>CAYXYC010000026.1:0-7104 GCA_964469225.1 uncultured Candidatus Saccharibacteria bacterium
ATTCAGCGATGTTCACACCAGCCTGACCGAGCGCAGGACCAAGTGGTGGCGCTGGAGTTGCTTTGGCAGCTGGAATTTGTAGTTTAACTTTTTTGATTACTTTTTTTGCGGCCATATAAATTGGGTAGTTTTTAGCCGTTAGCGACTAGCCATTGGCAATTACGTATAAATAGAAGCTTTAAGCGTAACAGGGGTAATATAGCACAAAAGCACCCCTACTTCAAGAGGTGCTTTATGCTTAATTATTTTGACTTACAACTTCTTAACCTGCAAGAAATCCAACTCAACCGGCGTCTCGCGTCCAAACATTGAAACGAGAACCTTAACCTTACCTCGCTCGTGATCAACATCATTCACCTTACCTTCGAGTTCTTTGAATGGACCATCAGCGATGCGAACGATTTCACCGACTTCAATATCAATCTGGTGTTTTGGACCACCACCTGCTGTATCCATGCGACCAAAAAGATCGTCAATTTCTTGTTTATTAAGAGGCACAGGGTTCACTCCGGCACCAACGAACCCAGTCACGCGAGGAGTATTTCGAACAACATACCATGAGTTATCGTCCACAATCATATCAACAAGGACATAACCAGGATATACTTTCTCTTCAACTTCAACACGCTTTCCGCCTTTAATTTTTATTTTCTTTTCAGTTGGAACGATAACATCAAAAATCTTGTCGTTCATACCAAGTGAATCGATTCGTTGTTTCAAGTTACGCAACACAGCATTTTCATATCCTGCATAGGTATGAATTGCGTACCAATTTCGTTCGCCTTTTAGTTCTTGTTTTGCCATAGAAAAATAAATTAACTATTAAGAATCTGCTTGAGACCAACTGAAAACAAATAATCAAGCGCGCCCAAATAATAAGCAACCACAAGTGAGATAACGAGTACAGCAATTGTATACGAAATTGTTGTTGCTCGTTTTGGCCAAGTTACATTCTTCATTTCAGCTTTTACTTCTTTGAGATATTCAATCATAGGGTATAAAGGTAATTCCTATTAAAAAAACCCCGAGGGGTTAGTGGATACATAGTACCATAGTAGTCAAAAATTTACAAGTTACAGTAGAAAAGCCGGCCGCGAATGCGACCGGCTTTTCTCTTTTTTCTTATCGTATTTCGTAAGTAATCGTTACTGATGAAGTGATAGTGTTCTCACCTTTTGGTAATTCTGGGACTGGAATACCTCCACCCGCTCCACCACGAGCCGTATCCATTTTTGCTTCATACATAACTGGATACCCTCCCCCATTTTCAGAGAAAGAAGAAATCTTACCAAGACGAATATGAAGCTGTTGTGCGAGTGTCATTGCTTTTGCGCGTGCATCATCAATAGCTTTTGCGCGTGCATCACTCTTTAGTTTGTCTTCATTATCAATAGAAAATGTTGGGCCACTGATATTTGTAATACCAAGACCAGCAAGACCCATGCGAATATCGTTTGCTGTATCAACTGCACGAACTTTTATATTTATTGATTGAGTTGCAGTGTAGCCAGTGATTTTTGGTTCTGGTTGTGGACAAGGATATCGAACGCAATAAATCTGTACTGATTCATACTTTGGTGCTACACCACCATATTCTGACTTTATATCTTTGTCTTCGATTTTCTTGTCTTTCAAATATGAAAGTGTTTTTGTAACCTGTTCATTGAGTAGCCCTTGCGCATCTTTGGCTGTTGCGCCGTCTTTTGAAAGAGTGAGGTAAATTGTTGCAATATCAGGAACGGCTTTCACTTCCCATGTTCCACTGACAGTGATTGTACCAAGCGCTTGATTACCCCTACCGACAGAATCGCTTCGTTTTACTTCATTAATAAATTTTGCACCAGCTAATAATGTAAGAACGATTATAAAGATAACACATGCCTTTATAAATCGATTGTTTGATAAAAGTGTTTCGTTCATATAGTTATGATTATATCATATAAAAAACTAACGATTCATTGTATCACTAATAATTAGCCCATCCGCCATCAGAATAGTCCGATGCGCAAGCTTGGCATATTCCGGTTCGTGCGTCACCATAACAATCGTCTGACCTTCATTATTTAGATCAATAAATGCCTTAATAACCTGATCTGATGTTTCAGAGTCAAGATTGGCTGTCGGCTCGTCAGCAAAAATAATTTTCGGGTCGTGCACAATTGCGCGTGCAATTGAAACTCGTTGTTGTTGCCCGCCAGAAAGCTGGCTTGGTAGATTGTGCATACGATCAGATAGACCAACACGAGCAAGTGCACGCATCGCTTTCTCTTCTGCTTCTTTTGTATCATATCCTTGCATTAAAAGAGGCAGGATAGTATTTTCAAGGGCAGTTAGTGATGGCAAAATTGCGTAGTCTTGAAAAATATATCCAAGTTCATTTAGGCGAATAACGGTGCGTTCGTTTTCAGACAAATTTACACATTCACGATTATCAATATGAACTTCACCGCCCGTTGGCATATCAAGTAACCCAAGCTGATATAGTAGCGTTGATTTACCTGATCCTGATTTTCCAGTGATTGTCAAAAACTGTCCCTCAGGTACAGAAAAAGAAAGATTATCAATTGCTCTGATTTCTTGATCACCGCTTTGAAATATTTTTGTTAGATTGTTTGCTTGAATCATTTTGGGTAAAGTTAGTAGTTAGTAGATAGTAGTAAGTAGAAAAATTTGGCGGGTTAATTTAGTAGATTTACCTTCCTAAAATAGCAGATAGTGTGTTTTGCTTCACCACAATTCGCGCAGGTATATATCCGGCAATCATTGTTGTTACGAGCAAAATTCCCGCTCGAAGCATTGTTCCTGAAAATGTTGCAACAAGAATGCCATCCGAGAACGGAAAATCAATAGGATTTGATGTAAAGTACGGCTTAATAAAACCAAACAACAAAACCATTCCGACAATAATACCAAGCGAAGCATACAATGATGCTTGATACATATATGATAATAGAATTGCTCGTTTGTTGATTCCAATACCTTTCAATATACCAATAAAACGCCTTCGAGTAATAGCATTGACGAAAATAACAATAAAAATTGTAATAGACGCAACAACAAGACCAATACCAGAAATAACTGAGCCTAGAATACCGAATGTTGCCTTAATATCTTTCAGGAATTTTGGAAAAGCATCTTCGGCTGTCTGTACGCGAGCAAGGTCACCCACCCCACTTGCAAGCAAAAATTCTTTTGCATCATTTGGTGATGTTGATGATGCGAGTTGAATAGCAATAGTACCAGCATCAAGATTTGTCCGATTTGTCAGCCGACGAACTTCGCTTTCAAGTGCTACAACTGATGTATCAAATTCATCAACTTTGCTTGAAATAATCCCCTTCACAAAATATTCTTTTGAAACATCACCGACAGTTACTTTCACCCGCGAACCAACTTCAACATTTTTGAGAGTCTGGAATCCTGGCGCTTCAATCGGCGTGAATTCGTAGAGTAAATTTTTACCAATCAAAATACTATCGCCATCTGTTGGTGTAAGATATGAACCGCGAATAACAAATTTTGAAAGACCAGAAAATCTTTCTTCTTCGATTGGATCAATACCGAGAAGCGCAGCCCCCGCACCATCTCGTTTCTCTCCCGGTTTTATCGTTTCGCGATAATTTGATTCAACACGAGCCGAACCGGAATATCGCACTGTGTGATTATGGTAACCAGGAATTGTTTTAATAATATCAACAATACGGGGTGTTTGCTCAATTGCCGATCTATTTAGAAACGATGAGATGACAACATCTCCAATCGCGTATTTTTTCTGTGCATCTTCTGATCCTTGAATAAGACCAACCAAAATACCTGAAACAATAATCAGATTAAGAAAGGTCAGCGTCATCACGAGAACAATGAGTGTTGTTGTCCAAAGATTCGCTCGTTTGATTTCACGCTTTGCCAAGAACCACCCTACTTTAATATTCTGAGTGAGTGAATTTTCAACTGTAAGTCTGTCTGCCATTATTTTTTAACAGGGAGTGTTATGTGGTCAATCTTTGAAAGACCAGAGAGAACTTCAACTAGATTGCCATCACCTGTTGTTCCGGTTTTGATTTCACGCTCCTCTGATTTTCTGCGTTTTTCATTCGTAATAACATTTACGAATGATTTACCGTCGCGCTTTGTAATGCTTGCCCCTGGAATTGAAAGTACATTTTCCTTTGTATTTGAAGTAATCGTAATTTCAGCATTCATTCCTGGGCGAATAAGTGAACTCTTTTCGTTCAATGAAACTTTAATTTTGTAATTAATAACCCCATCAGTTGAGAGTGATGCGGGATCAATGTGTGTTACCTTACCGCTAAATGTCTTTGTTGTACCTAGAGCATCAATAGTCACCAACACTGATTGTTCAAGTGCAACAGATGTAATATTTGATTCATTAATTAATGCCTCAATATAAAGATTATCAAGATCTTGGAGAACCATTGCTTTCTCATTTGTGCGAGCTGTTTCGCCATATTTTATATTGACCTCAGTAATCGTACCGTCAGATGGAGCGCGTAATATTGTATCGTCATATTTTGCCTGAGCAGACAAAATATCAGCATTAGCAGAATCAGTATCAGCAGAAAATGACGGATCTTTTTTGAGACGAAGATTTATTGTTGCATCGTCAACGCTAGCTTGTGCTTTTGCGAGAGACTGGATTCGGGTTTTAAGCGCGTTTGTATAAGCACCAAGATTTGCTAAATAATCACTAGCTTTTGTATTTGGAATTGAAATTGTCCAAGTCGAAGCTGCGGCATTGGTATTAGGAAATTTAATATATAATCCTGAATCACCAACTGGTTGAGGAATGGTTGATGACATCATACCTTCCCCAGTCGTAATGCCAGTAGCACGAAAACTTGTTCCCCCATACGAATAGTATCCTTCAATGGTTATTACTCCTTCTTTGCCAAGTTTGTATGTCCCAGTGATTGTAGGAACAACAGCATATTGATCTGTTTCAGTCGTATATGCTTCGGGTGTTGAATTTAAAAGTGTGTGATATGCATTTGTTACAAGTGTATCTTGTAATAGTTTTGTTGCTTCATATTCTCTACGAGCTGTGACAAGATCAACTTCTGCGCGAACAACATCTTCTCCTGTTCGTTTTAATTTTGCCTGAGCAGAAAGAAGTGAAGCTTTTTCTATGCGTCCATCAATTTTTGCAAGAATTGTATCTTTTGTAACCTTATCACCAACAGACACAAGGACTTCTTTTACTTCACCATCTGTGCCAAAAGAAAGTTCCAAGTCGGTATTTGAAATTACCTGTCCTGTTGCACGGACTGTTTCCTTGAGTGTTCCTTCTGTTGGGGTAATAACAGCAAATGTAGAACCATCTCCGCGCGCAATCTGAAATACTGTGATTATTACAATTAGACCAAGCGGAACGAGAATTCTCTTTCTAAAGAGAAATTTTTTTATTGTTTGAAACTTTGCAGAATTCATATTATTTAATAGCGAGAAGTTCAACATCAAAAACGAGTGTTGAGTTTGGCGGAATTGAACCAACTCCACTTTGGCCATAAGCTTTCTCTGGTGGAATAGTTAATGTTTTCTTTTCTCCAACTTTCATGCCAACCATTCCTTCGTCCCATCCACGGATTACCCTTCCTGCTCCGAGAACAAACATAAAAGGTTCTGCATGGCCAAAATTAGGATCGACATTCGAGTCAAACACCGTGCCATCAGTAAGACGACCAGTGTAGTTCATATAAAGAGTATCTCCGTTTTTTGCTGTTTGTTCCATGGTTTTTTTTGTTGATGTTGATGGTTTTGTTGGTGCGACTGAAACTGTTCCCTGTTCGGCAAGAGTTTTAATTTCTAATGTATCTTGGTCGGCGTTATGTGTTCTAACATACACAACAAGAATAATGAGAGCAATAATAACAAATAATGAAATTATAATTTTTTTGTTTTCGCTTTTCATACCATCAAAAGTTAATAATATTATTGTATAATAGCACTTTTTGTGCACTTTTGAAAGATTGCCCAATTACAATAAAAATAATGCCACCAAACGCTTGTTTGATGGCATTATAATAAATACTTTTTAAAAACCTTAGTTTTACTCGATTTTCTTAATAGGTCGAGCGCCTTTTCTTTCATTTGCCTAACCCTTTCTTTTGTTTTTCCGATTTTTTTGGAAATACTTTCAAGATTTCTAGGCTCTCCACCATCCAAACCGTAATAATAAATAATTACATTGCGGTATTTTTCTGGAAGGGTTTGTACGAGATTCATAAGATTTTTCTTAATCGAATCTTGATCAAGAGGTGCATCTGGTAATATTTCCCCTTCTTGACGAAAAATATCATACAGATTTGTGCTTTCTGAATCAATGAACGGTGACGGTGCGTCAAATGAAATGTGGCGACTCGATGATAGGTAAAATTTATACATATCAATAGCTTCTTCGTCCATGATTTTCAAATGAGAAGCAATTTCTTCGGGCGTTGGATTTCTTTGAAACTTTTGCTCAAGCAAAGAAAAAACATTTTGAAATTTTCCAATGCTAGCAAATTTATTCAAAGGAAACCTAACAATGCGAGAATGGTCGGATAATGCCTTGAGAATTGATTGCCTAACCCACCAAACCCCATAAGAAATAAATTTAAAACCGCGTGTTTCATCAAACAATTCAGCTGCTCTAACTAAACCAATATTACCCTCGTTTATTAAGTCAACAAGAGAAAGTCCTTGGTGTTGATATTGCTTTGCTATAGAAACTACGAATCTCAAATTTGCTGTTACCAGACGATAAAGTGCAACCTGATCTTTGTTGTGGATTTTCTGTGCCAATAACACTTCTTCATCTGGTGTTACCATTGGAATCATGCTAATTTCACTTAGATATTTATCCAACGATTTATCAGTGCGAAGAGTGAACTGGTTCGTTATTTTAAGTTGTCTCATCTTTTAAATAGCTTTTATTGTTAAGCACTATACCATTTCCTCGAAAAAACACAATAAAAACAATATAAGAAAATCCACTGTCAATTAGGCAGTGGATTTTCTTATGGGGGCTATAATCTAATTTTTTAAATAATTAGCAATAGTAATTTACTTTCGTGATTCAATAATAGTTGTCGCCACATTCTGGGG
>CAYXYC010000027.1:0-5473 GCA_964469225.1 uncultured Candidatus Saccharibacteria bacterium
TGTGCATCGGCTTCGATATCAATGTCGAGATAATAGCGGAGATATTGAAGCTTGTATTGTGGAATCACATTATCCTTATCAAGCGCTCGAGCAACACGAAGCGTACAAATGAAATTAGTCGGGATAATTCCTTCTTTGGAAATAATCGCCAAATCAAATTTTGCATTATGGGCAACCATAACCGCATTTTCTGCTTCAAGCATGAGCTTTATCGCACCATAGTTGTCGCTTTCACTAAATGCTTTTTTGTCCGCAACCATTTTATTTGTGATGTGCGTAACGGCACTTGCTTCAGGTGGAATAGGAATAGGCGGTTTAAAAAGTTCGCAAAAAGTTTTCTCATCGCTTTTAAACGCAAGCTGGCACACAAAATCTTTTGCTGGCTCATTACCAGTCGTTTCGGTGTCGAGGAATATAATATGTTTCTTCATATAGTTATATCTTATTATATCTAGTATACTTAAGAAAGTCACTGCGAAATATCTATGTAAGAATTTTTAATTTAAAATTTTTAATTTTATAAATAATGTTCCAATTTATAACGATATGATGTATGATTTAGAGGAGCGGACGGCTCGTTTTGGTGAGAATGTGATTGATTTCATAAAATCAGTTAAACCTGACCATATTACTAAACCACTCTTTAGTCAATTTATTCGTTCTGCAACAAGCATTGGAGCAAATTATATGGAGGCAAATCAAGCAAGCTCCAAGAAAGATTTTCGAAATAAGATTCAAATTTCAAGAAAAGAATCAAATGAAACAAAACATTGGATTCGAATGATTGCTCGTGCACTTCCAGATCAATCAGAAAAATGTAAGATATTATGGAAAGAAGCCCACTCTCTTACATTAATTTTCTCTAAAATTGCAAAAAGTTCAGCCGAAACTAAAAATTAAGTTTTATTTAAAAATTACAAAATTAAGAATTAAAAATTATCCGTATGTCACTACACGAAGAAATAAAAGGAGAAATAAAGAAAGCCATGATGGCAAAGGATTCAATTCGACTCGAAGTTATGCGTGGACTTGTGACTGCATTTACGAATGAATTAGTTGCGTCGGGTAAAACTCCTCAAGACCTGCTTTCTGATGAACAAGCACTCGCAGTTATTACTCGCAGTGCAAAACAACGCAAGGATTCTATTGAGCAATTTACCAAAGGTGGACGAATGGATCTCGTCGAAGAAGAAAAACCTCAGCTTGCTATTCTCGAAGCGTATTTACCGAAACTAATGGAAAAGAGTGAAGTCGAAACAATCGCTCGTGCAAAACAAACCGAACTCGGAATCACTGACGCGACAAAGAAAGGAATGCTCATGTCATCACTTATGAAAGACTTGAAAGGTAAAGCAGACGGGACAGTCGTCAAAGAGGTCGTCGATAGTTTGTTTTAAAAAATAATTTTTTATATATGCGAATTCTTTTACATTGGCTCGCTCTCTCAATTGCAATTTGGGCAACAACATTTTTTGTTAAAGAGGGAATTTCTATAAATCCAGTTTGGATGGTATTGATTGTTGGTGCTTGTCTGACGCTTATTAACATGTTCCTTCGTCCAATTATCAATCTCCTGACACTTCCGCTCAATGTTCTGACCCTCGGATTCTTCTCTCTATTCATTAACGGTGCTATCTTCTGGTATCTTGGCTCTGGTGTTATCAATGGTTTTTCTGTTACTACATTTACCGCTGCCTTTATTGGCGCACTTGTCGTATCTGTCCTCAACTGGATCATAACTAAATTACTTCGTATATGATTACATTGGGGTATATCAAACACTTTGCATCAATGCATGCAGAACTTGCGTATGCGCTCATCATACTCGGTGTTATTCTAGAAGGAGAAATTGTTGTTATTTTAGCTGGTATTTTTGCGCATCTCGGTTCAATTAATTTTGGTTTTGCTCTAGGTGCGACATTTATCGGTGGTGGCATAAAATCAATTCTTGGATATGGAATAGGGTATATACTTCAAAAAAGATGGTCACATACAGCACTACTCACTCGTGCGTCTTTGCGTGTGCATTATTTTTTACCACGATTTTCTATTAGACCATTTTGGTCACTCTTTTTATCTCGATTTTTAATTCTCGGTTTGCACTGGTTTACTCTTGTCTATGCTGGATACAAAAAAATTCGTATTAAATTGTTTGTAAAAGCTGAATCATTGTCACTTGTCGTGTGGAGTGTGGTTGTGCTTTCCTTGGGATACTTTTTCAGTTATACTGCGCTCTCATTTAGTCGAGATGTCAGAAAATTTCTTCTCGTTATTCTCGGATGTTTTATCGCATTCTTTATTATTGAGAAAATTATCGCGTTTATTATTGAGCTCGTAAGTGTTGGACGAAACTCAGATTCAGAATAAAAATAACAATATGAATTCACCCAAAAAAGCAGTCACACACAATAGTACATTTCATGCAGACGATGTGTTTGCCACAGCGACATTGTCGCTTCTTTTTGGTGACGATATTTCATTTACAAGAACGCGCGATGCTGACATTATTGCCGGCGCAGATATTGTCTATGATGTTGGTGGTATTCATGATCCAGAAAAAGACCGATTTGATCATCATCAACCAGGGCGCGCTGGTGAGCGTGAAAACGGCATACCATACGCTTCTTTCGGATTGGTTTGGAAAAAATATGGAGAGCAATTATGTGGTTCAAAAGAAATTGCAAACGCTTTAGACAAACGACTTGTACAAGCCATTGATGCTCCTGATAACGGCATCAACCTTTTTGATCTCACCAGAGAAGTAGTCCCATATCTTTTCTCTTCCGGACTTTATACATTTCGTCCAACTTGGAAAGAGGATGCAAGTACTGTTGATGCCGGATTTTTTGACGCAGTTGCTATTGCAGAAAAAGTCCTAGCACGCGCGATTATTCACACTCGTGATGCGCTCGAAGCAGAAAAAGCAGTAGCTCTCGCATATGAACAATCAGAAGATAAACGATATCTTGTTCTTGAGGAGCGTTATCCGTGGGAAGAAATTACCGTATCATATCCTGAGGAATTACTCTATGTTATTACCCCTCGTATTAACGATGGCAAATGGAAAGCAGAGGGTCTTTTAAAAAAATTAGGCTCAATGGAACGTCGAGCATATTTCCCCGAAAGTTGGGGAGGTAAATATTATCAAGAATTGGCAGAAGTAACTGGTGTTGCGGGTTCAGTGTTCTGTCATTTAGGACGCTTTATGGTTACCGCTGAAACAAAAGAAGATGTTATCAAACTTGTGAAGATCGCTCTTAGTGATAGCCTTTAACAACTAGCCCTTAGAGATTAGAATAAAATAATGCGGTGAACTTGAAACACATTTAGAAATTGCACGAAGATTAGGTTATCTTGATGAAGTAATGTATAAAAGAATAATAAATGACCTTTCCGAGGTTATGAAAATGCTAAATAGTTTGATTAAAAAGCTAGAAGCCAAGGGCTAAAAGCTAATTGCTACCCATATATGTTTATCGATGAAATAAAATTTTTTGCGCAAGCAGGCCGCGGTGGAGACGGGGTTGTTCGTTGGCGTCGAGAAAAATTTATTGACAAGGGCGGTCCTAATGGCGGTGATGGAGGACGAGGTGGAAGTGTGATTGCGGTTGCTGTTTCTGATATTCACTTACTCTCAAAATATAAACACAAGAAATCATTTAAAGCAGAACGAGGAGATGATGGTGAAGGTGGAAGTCGTCACGGAAAAGATGGCTCAGATTTAATTATCGAATTGCCAGTTGGTTCGATTATTACCCATGTGGAAAACGGTGCATTTGTGTCGCTCGATACTGTTGGGCAAAAAGAATTGCTTTTGAAAGGTGGTTCTGGTGGTTTTGGTAATGAACAATTCAAGACATCTGTTAATACAACACCAACACAGGCGACAAAAGGTAAGCTGGGTGAGGAAGGGAATTTTAAGGTTGAACTTCAGTTGTTTGCTGAGGTCGGGTTAGTCGGGTTGCCAAACGCTGGTAAATCGTCACTATTAAATGCGGTTACAAATGCACAAGCGAAAATCGGAAGTTATCAATTCACCACACTTGATCCAAACCTCGGTGATTTTTACGGACACATCATTGCCGATATTCCAGGGCTTATTGAGGGTGCGTCAGATGGTAAGGGACTCGGTATCAAATTCCTTCGCCATATCAAACGCACGAAAATGCTTGCGCACTTAGTGTCGTTTGAAAACGGAGATGAAATGATTAATGTGTATAAGCAAATTCGCAAAGAACTCGAATCATACGACAAAACACTTGCCGAAAAAGATGAAATTATTGTTCTCACAAAAACTGATGTTGTTGATTTAAAAACCGTTGAGAAAAAAATAAAAGAATTCCAGAAATTAAAGAAGCCAGTCCTCACACTCTCACTCTATGATGATGCGTCTGTAAAGGCATTTATGAAAGAATTGGCGAAGTTGTTGCAGGAGAAATAGATTTACAAAAATAGTTTTATTTGCAATAATTGCCTTGTTTCCGTTTGCCCTGTTAGCTGTTTTGGTGGATAACAGAATATATGGCACAAATGTCCGTTTTGGTTTTAAAATAAAATACGCCCTGTTAGCTCAGCTGGTAGAGCAGCTCCCTCTTAAGGAGATGGTCGGGGGTTCGATTCCCTCACGGGGCACATTATAAAAAACTTCTCTCTTGAGAGGTTTTTTATAATGCTGAAAAGTAGCGAGCAAACTGTTTTGCTCGCGTGAGGGAATCGAAAGGCTTTTGCTTATCTGCAAAGCAGATGCAAAAGCACCCGCGACGGTAGTCGAGATTCCCTCACGGGGCACAAAAGAAAAACTTCTCTCTTGAGAGGTTTTTTATAGTGTTGAAATATACAGCAAATCAAGACAGTTTCTTTTTTAAATAGGTCGTGGTATAATACTCCAAACAAGATAACTATCTTTTTATGGGATACGAATTCAAAAAAACAGACCCGCAAAAACATATCAACTTTGAAGAAGCTGCGTTTCTTGCTGAGCGTGACCAGGTTGCAGGTGAGCACAATATCGTCAACCGTGATATTCTTACGAAAGTTGATGGCAAATGGCTTGCTGGCGGTCTCCCTATCGAAGATTATGATCGTTTACACGATGAGTCAGATTTGCCTTCTAATCACCAACATAATCCTCATTAAAAACCCCTTTACTTGAAGGGGTTTTTTAGTCTCTGGTAAATGCTTGACTTCCTATTCTATATGTATATAATAGAACCCGCAGTCAGATGTATGTCCGACTGTTTTAATTTCTTTGAAATTTGAATATGAAATCCTGTCACTTTTCAAGTGGCAGGGTAGAAATGCATTAAAATAATCAAGTACAATTATCATCTGTGATATCCAAACAGATGACCAGTTTATAGGAAGAAAGATATTTTTTCTTTTGTTCCGTTCTATTCAACCGACATAATTTATTATGTTTAGGTTTTTAAGTAGAGTTTGATCCTAGCTCAGGATGAACGCTGGCGGCGTGGAT
>CAYXYC010000028.1:0-5013 GCA_964469225.1 uncultured Candidatus Saccharibacteria bacterium
GTGGCATTACAACGGTCTCCCTCTTTCTCGTACTGAACTTCCATATAAGATTGATGTTATCTTTAATGCACTTCATGGAGAATATGGAGAAGATGGGCGAGTTCAGAAAGAACTTGAAGAGTGTGGTATTCCGTATACAGGGTCTGGTGTACTTGCTTCATCGCTTGGTTATAACAAGGCGCATACAAAACAAGTTTGTGATACACTCGGTATCCTCACGCCAAAACACATCTTGTATCCTGCGTATCAAAAAGATTTTGATGGCCCTCGTGATGCGTATGCACTCCAAAAAGCTCGTGAGGTAGTACAATCATTTCCACCACCGTATATCGTCAAGCCACTGACTGGTGGTTCATCTATGGGTATTCATGTCTGTAAAACATTTGATGATGTTGTCCGTGCGTTTCGTATCGGTGTTGGGCAGAATGTTTCTATTCTTGTGGAAGAACTTATCTTAGGAAGAGAGGCGTCTGTTGGTGTGATTGAGGGTTTTCGTGGGCAAGATGTGTATATATTACCATCGACCGAAATACGAATACCAAAAGATAAACCATATTTTGACTATGCGTCAAAATATACACAGGGTGCTCATAAAATATGCCCCGGAGTTTTTTCTTCTCCAGAGAAAGAGATGCTTCACACTATTGCAGAACGTGTCCATACAGGTCTCGGTCTTGCTCAGTACTCACAGGTTGAATGTATTATTCACCCAGAAAAAGGTATATATGTTATTGAGGTGAATACACTTCCGGGTCTTACAAGGGAATCACTTCTTACTCAGCAACTTCATGCTATTGGTTCATCAATGACTGAATTTATTGATCATAGTATTTCTCGTGTACGAAAATAGCACCATCTTATTGGGATGGTGCTATCGGTAGGGGGAGTTTTCTTTTTTCGAATTCTTTTTGGAGTGATTTCTTTGTGTTTTTGATAATTTGCAATGCATAGGAAGGTTCGGATGCTTGTGCGAGGGTGTGTGTTTTGTTCCATAGTGCATGTAATTCTTCATCACAAAGATGTCCCAAATTTGTTTTGTGGGTAATCTCTATTGCCATACGGGGTGCGTTTGTTTATCTGTATCATAGCGGTAACTATACAAATATGCAACAAAAAACACATCATATATATGATGTGTTTTTTGTTGCAGTATTACTTGAACCAGCTATAGTTCCATGTTTTCATCTGAGTAATTTCTTGTGTTTGCGCAGAGATTATCTCATTTGCGAGCTTGAGAAGTTCTGGTCGTTTTGATGTTTTGAGTACCTGTTGGGCCATCACAACAGCTCCCTCGTGGTGTACAATCATTTCAGAAAGAAATGCTTTATCAAAATCATCTCCTGTTTTGCCTTCGAGAGACGAAGACATTGCATGCATGGTATCGGACATTGTAGTGTCGGTCATGACATGGCTATTTGTAGGCGCTTTAAAAAGAAACCATCCAAGTACAATTCCAAGCACAATACATCCGAGAGAGAGTAGTATTTGTTTGTTATTTTCCATACGATATATCTATTATGATTATTGATATACCTTAGTATACCATACTCTTTTTTGTGTTTTGGTTTATACTAGATAAGAGGGGGAGCTATTGGCTTGTCTGCCACAAGGTTCCTATTACTTATTAGAAAACATATATATGTTTACATTTCTTATTCTTGAAGTTGTGTCTGCTCTTGTTGGTATTGTCGCGCTTGGTATTTTTGTGGTACATCTTATTCGTCATCGAAGTGTACGGTCTGTGGTACGCGAGCGAGGTATTTATATTCCCGCACTCCTCCTTCTTATTGCACTTGTATCTGGGTTTATGTTCAACAAGACGTATTCACCAGATTTTGCAATGCCGACATTTATGCATTCACACGCACCAGGTGGTGTACCTCCATCAATTCCATTTTCAAAAATAATCAATTTCTTTGCTCACGAACGGACACTTGAGCATGTTTCTGATATTGGGGCTGATCCAAATACTGTTCCCAAAACACCACAAGAGCCAGATGCTGATGGAATCATTCGTATTTCTCTCACAACAAAAGAAGTAATATCTGAAATCGCACCAGGAATATTTTTTAATTATTGGACGTTTGATAAACAAGTGCCTGGTCCAATGCTTCGTATCCGAGAGGGTGATACTGTGGAGGTGACGATTACAAATGATCCTTCAAGTCTACACGATCACAATATTGACCTTCATGCTGTGACGGGTCCAGGTGGTGGATCTGTATATTCACATGTTTCTCCTGGTGAGACAAAATCATTTCGGTGGAAGGCATTACAGCCGGGGCTTTTTGTGTATCATTGTGCAATGCCAAATGTTTCAACTCATAATTCTCACGGTCAGTATGGTTTGATACTTGTCGAACCAAAAGGTGGACTTCCTCCTGTTGATAAAGAATTTTATCTCATGCAAGGCGAACTCTATACACTCGGTGATCTTGGTAAAAAAGGTTTGGTCGCATTTGATTCCGAGGCACTCCTTGATGGTATTCCTAACTACGTTACGTTTAATGGTCGTGTCGAAGATACACCACGCATGTATGCACATACAGGAGACAAGGTGCGTATCTATGTGGGGAATGGTGGTGTAAATTTAATTTCATCGTTCCATATTATTGGTGAAATATTTGATACCGTGTATCCAAATGCAAGTATCGGCGGTGCTCTTGAACATAATACACAGACGGCTCTTGTATTACCGGGTGGTGCAAGTATCGTTGATGTTACAGTAAATGTTCCTGGGAAATATTTGATTGTTGATCATGCGCTTGCTCGAATGAACAAAGGTGCATGGGCAGTACTCGAGGTATCTGGCCCAGAAGATAAAAGTATTTTTACGCCTGTGAATCAGGGGGAGTAGGTACATAAAAAATCCCTCTTGAAGAGGGATTTTTTATGCAAAGTGTTTATATTTAAAGGTTAAAATTAGAAATATTATACCCTGTTAATTGTGGTGTATAATACTAGGATATATAGGAGCAAGAAAAATGAAGTAAATTTTATGACAAAAATACAATCAAAAAATCTAAAATTTATGGATTTCTGTGCAGGTATTGGTGCGGGGCGTCTTGGTCTTGAAAAAAATGGACTATCCTGTGTTGGGTTCTCTGAAATAGATAAGCAAGCAGAAATAACTTATAGAAAGTTTTTTGGTGAGGATGAAATAAATTACGGTGATTTAACAAAAATTGATCCTAGAAAAATTCCTGATTTTGAAATGATGATTGCCGGTTTTCCTTGTCAAACTTTTTCTGTTATTGGACAGAGAAAGGGAATGGGAGATGAACGAGGGCAAATTATTTTTAGTTTAATAAAAATAATGCTCGCAAAAAATCTAAAATATTTTATTTTAGAAAATGTAAAAGGTTTAACAAATCATGATAACGGAAATTCTCTTAAGGTTATATTGCAAGAATTAGAAAATGCTGGATATAAAGTTTTTTATCAAGTTTTGAATAGTGTTGATTATGGTGTTCCACAAATGAGAGAAAGGATATATTTTGTTGGAATAAGAAAAGATTTAATACCAGATGATTTTCAATTTTTCTTTCCAGAACGCCAGCCAAGAGTAGATGTTAGAGATTACTTGATTGATACCAAAGAACTTGAATTTGATGAAAAGAAAGTGTCATACGAAACTTTTTTGAAGTATTTGGATAATAAATACAACAAGGGACAATATGATATTAAGGAAATTCTTGAGCAAGATTATTTGGTGGTTGATACAAGGCAATCTGATTTGAGAATCTACCACAACAAAGTACCAACACTTCGAACTGGCAGACATGGGATTTTGTATGTGAGAGACGGAAAATTCAGAAAACTGTCAGGTTATGAGTCATTGTTACTCCAAGGATTCCCTAAGGACCTCGCGAAAAAAGCTGATGGTGTTATTGAGGAAATACATTTATTAAAACAAACAGGCAATGCTATGACGGTTAACGCGATTGAAGCCATTGCGAGAGAGTTATTTAAAACATTAGAAACATATGAAAAATAAAAAGAAAAACCCAAAACAAATGATAGCTCTTGGTTCTAAAACTGCCAAGGGTGGATTTAGAAATGAGCAAGATGTTATTAATCGTTTTAATAATTGGCAAAAAGATAAGGTTGCTCAAGAATGGTTAGCAGAAATGAATTACAATATTGATAATATTGAGTTTGTGAGAGCATCAAAAGTAATTGGTCAGTATAAGGCAGATATTCAGGTGAGGGTTACTATTGTTATAAAATTAAAATCTCAAGAAGATATACAGAATCTACAGATTAAACTTGTGAGCAATCCACAAGGGTTTAATCAGATAGATAAAAGATGGGTTGATAAATATGCTGAACTCTGGAAGATACCTAAGGATATTGTGAATATATTAAAACTTTTTACGGGTGAAATAAAACCAACCAAAAGTAACTTACGGGACACTCGCCGTATGTTCTTAAATGAGATGGGTGAATCAGATCAAAATAAAATTTTAAAGTTCTTTAATAAAAATAAAATATTGATTATTTCTGACTTATTAAAGGGTCGAGGTGAATTTTCGGCAGATTGGACTTTGGTTATTTTAAAATTGAACGGCGAAAATAGGTGGGTTTTAAAGTCTATTAATGAAGTAATGAATGTTTTTGGGTCTGGAGATGTTCGCATGACGAAAGAGGGAAGCCTAAAAATTGGTAAAATTGGAATGCAAAGAAAAGGTGGAGATGGTGGTCGTGATAGTGCTAAAATGTTGCAGTTTAAAATTAATCCTGTTGAGTTGTTTGAATCCTGAAGAAAAGCATGTAGATGCTTTGCTTAGGGTTCACTTGTGGTCACAAATCACTAAGTCTAATTTACAGGAGTCTCGACCCCTACCCAGTAGGCGATTATGCTTAATCGCATGGTCAGTACACCTTTCGTATCGTACTCGCTTTACTCCGTGCGACATACTCAAGTTTTTCGAGTCCTGTACGCTCCGATAATAATCGGAGCTAGGGTCCACAAATAAAAAACACTCCTTGAGGAGTGTTTTTTATTTGTGG
>CAYXYC010000029.1:0-4737 GCA_964469225.1 uncultured Candidatus Saccharibacteria bacterium
CTGCTTGGTTCATACCACGAGCTTCCATACCTTCGATAAGTCCACGCTTTGATGAGAGACTTCCAGTAACATCACCCATGAATTTATCAGGAGTAACAACTTCAACTTTCATCATTGGTTCGAGAATAACTGGTTTTGCCATTTTACATGCATCTTGGATTGCCATAGAAGCTGCAATTTTGAACGCCATTTCGTTAGAGTCAACATCGTGATAACTTCCATCCCAGAGATCAACAGACACATTTTCGAGTTTAAATCCAGCAAGGACACCACGATCGAGACCTTCTTTGAATCCTTTTTCACAAGCAGGAATATATTCTTGTGGAATAGCACCTCCTTTAATAGTGTTGATGAATTCAAATCCTTTCTCACGCTTCACATTCTTCGGTAAATCATCAGGATCAACAGATAGATCCATCGGCTTGATTTTGATTTTAACGTGACCATAGTTACCGCGACCTCCAGATTGTTTGATGTATTTACCTTCAACATCAGCAGTTCCTGTAATTGTCTCACGGTATGCCACCTGTGGCTTGCCAACATTTGTCTCAACAGCGAATTCACGCTTCATACGATCAACAATAATTTCAAGGTGAAGTTCTCCCATTCCAGCGATAATTGTTTCGTTTGTTTCGCCGTCAGTTGATACACGGAAAGTTGGGTCTTCTTGAGCGAGACGATTAAGTGCCATACCCATTTTCTCTTGGTCAGCTTTTGTCTTTGGTTCAACACGAAGTGAGATAACTGGTTCTGGGAAAATAATGCGGACCAATTCTGCTGGTGCATTTTCGTCACAAAGTGTATCTGAAGTAATAGTATCTTTGAGTCCAACTGCTGCTGCAATTTCTCCAGCATATACTTTCTTCACTTCTTCTCGGTCGTTGGCATGCATACGAAGGATTCGGCCGATGCGTTCTTTGTTACGAGTACGAGGATTGTATACATAACTTCCGGCACTAACTGTACCTGAGTACACGCGGAAGAAAATAATCTGTCCAACGAATGGGTCAGTTGCAATCTTGAAAGCAAGTGCTGAAAATGGAGCAGAATCAGAAGCTTCACGTACGAGTGGTTCATCAGTGTTTGGGTCAATACCAGTGATAGGTGGAATATCTGTTGGAGCTGGGAGATAATCAACAACGGCATCGAGTACTAGCTGAACACCCTTGTTCTTAAGAGCACTACCTGCAAATACTGGGAATACATCGTTATTAATAACGGCCTTACGCATCAACTTCTTAAGTGTTGCGAGGTCTGGAATCTTTCCTTCAAAATATTCACTCATGATTTGATCATCTTGCTCAACAATCTTTTCGATAAGTTCTGCGTGATACTTTTCAGCATCAGCTTTTAGATTTTCTGGAATTTCTTTTTCGATAACATTGTTACCCATATCCCCTTCAAAGTAATACGCCTTCATCTTGAGCAAGTCGATAACACCTTCGAAGTTATCTTCAAGTCCAATAGGAATCTGCATACGGATAGCTTTCTTTGTGAGTCGGTCTAAAATAGTTTTGTATGAGTGTTCGAATGACGCGCCTGTACGGTCGAGTTTGTTTACAAAACAGATTCGAGGAACATTCGCCTCATCGGCGTAACGCCAGTTTGTTTCTGATTGTGGTTCAACACCTGCCACACCATCAAATACAACAACAGCACCATCAAGCACACGAAGTGAACGCTTCACTTCAACAGTGAAATCGATGTGCCCAGGAGTATCGATAATATTAAAACGGTGTTTCTTTGTCTTATCACCGAGCGCATATGTAGGAGTCCAAAAACAAGTTACCGCTGCTGAGGTGATAGTGATACCACGCTCTCGCTCCTGTTCCATCCAGTCAGTTGTTGTCTCTCCATCGTGAACTTCTCCGATTTTGTGTGACACTCCAGTATAAAATAGCACACGCTCTGTCGTGGTTGTCTTACCCGCATCGATGTGGGCAATAATTCCTATATTTCTAACTTTCTCCAGTGGGTAATCTCTTTCCATATAAATAGCTTTTAGGCACTAGCTTCTAGCAACTAGGCGAAAACAAAATAATGTTAATTTAAAACGCTTATTACTAGAAACGAAGCGTTGTTAATAAAAAAAGACCGAAGGTCTTATGCCCCTAGAATATACAATAGATAGGGCTTTTTTGCAAACTAAAAGCCCGCATTTTCATACGGGCTTTTATTCAACCAATTACAAGATGATTTGTCCTGTTTTTGAGTTCTTTAATCTTTTTTTCTTTTTGTTCTGTAGGTAATTTTTCAGCCTCTGCATATTCTCTTTGTTCATTTTGAGAACGCACATAGGCACCATAAGCACCCCAAGCAGATTTCCTTTCTGCTTCTTTTCTGTAGTTTTCCCAATAGTGTGACTTTTCTTCACGAAAAGAAATTAATTCTTCTTTATCAAAAGGCTCACTGAAAGTTTTTTTCCATAAATTAAATAGTGTTCGAATAGTACCCTTTTTAACGAAGCTATCCCTGTATGGGTCACCTATCTTAGGGAAAAAACATTTAGAAACAAGAAATTCGTATTTTTTCTTTTTGTCATCAAGTAAACCACAATCTTCTATTTCACAAAAAGCATTTTTAAGATTTTCTTTAAAAGGAATATCACCATTCTGATCCCAAAGATCTCCAAATCCTGAAAGGTCTTTTATTTTATTATTTTTCATGTTCGAAGTATTTAGTTACCATAAAACTACTCTTTTCTGAATATTTGTCAAATTAAAATGCCCAGCATATCGCGGGGCATTTTAAATACATTTGTGTTTTTACCGATCAAATTTTCTTCTCATAAAAATACGACCTCCGTATAACCATACGGAATTAAATGGTCGAACGTGTATGAACCATTTGTTTTCTTTGTACCAAAGATCAAGAGCTACCGTTTTTCCATCAGATCCTTTAATATGGAAAACATTCACATTACCATCTTCAAGGAAAATAGTATCCCCTGCCATATACATTTCAAACAATTCCTGAAAAACAACAATAAATTCATCTTTCTTAAATGGCTGACGAGTTGCCCAGCCAAGCACTTCCTTGTCTGAGGTTGGCCAAATCAATGAATCTTTTTTGTTTGTTTTTGGGTGCACACTACTTCTTTTCTTAAATCCCCTTACATCAAAAACAGAAACATTAAATTTGGATAGCCGTGGCAACAATATGTCGTCACTGAAGAATTTCGCGCAACTTTTTGAGCAACGGATAGCCACAGGAATATGACTCAAATGAGATAATCCTGTTTGTATCGTATCAATAAAATCACGAGAAATTGGGATAGTGTCCACGATATCAACTGTTTGATCATTGTAAACACCTTTGGTGTGTTTGGTTGTTTTGCAAGAAAGAAGTCCTAGCAAAACAAGCGTTAATGCTAAAACTTTTTTCATGTCTGTAATAATTTTCATACACATTACCAGAAAAATACTATTTTGTCAACAAAGCAAAACCCCACACACGGTGGGGTTTTATTGATGAAATCAATCTAATTATTTTTTGTGTTTGCGTAGCTTGTGAAATGTTCTAGATTCATCATACCCTTCCATTCTGGTAATATTTGACTCTAAAATGTTCCGTGCTGGTTTGGGAAGTTCAGCCAGAAGAGCTTTTACTTTTTTACCTAAACCTTTTTGCCTGCAACCAGCAAGAATGCTTGCGACCGCATAACACGCATCTCCATCTCTATTTGTTCTTTTATATCTTGATATTGAACAGTAGATGTAAAGCAACTGCAGGCAGCATTCTATTTTTTCATCAATTAAACGAGTAGTATGGTCGGTTTTGAGTTGGTTAATCCTCTCTAAAAGCTCTTGGATGCTTTTAGGTTTGTTTTGATTTTCCATACTATTTTACTTTTCTCTAGTGTACCATTCTTAACAAAAACACCAAATGCCCCTCGGGGCATTTGGTGTTTTTGTGTTAGAAATTGATTACCAAGCAAAGTGCGCGAATGCTTTGTTTGATTCTGCCATTTTGTGAGTATCATCTCGTTTCTTGATTGCAGAACCTTCATTTTTTGAAGCCAAGATAAGCTCTTCAGCAAGCTTTTCGTGAATTGGTGAACCCTTCTTACCACGAGCAGCATCGATAATCCATCGCATTGCGAGCGCCATTCGGCGTTCTGGACGAACTTCACGAGGAACCTGGTAGTTGGCACCACCGATTCGGCGAGAGCGAACTTCAACAAGCGGACCAGCATTTTTGATTGCAGTATCAAAGATTTCAAGCGGGTTTGGATTACCTGTCTTTTCTTTGATTAGATCAAACGCCTTATACACCGCACGACGAGCAGTCTCCTTTTTGCCGTCTAGCATGATGTTGTTGATGAACTTCCCTAGTTTCTGGGAGTTATACATGATATCCGGTTCTACAATATTTCGATTTGTTACTTTTCTTCGCATAAATTAAAATTTTTGAATTTGTAATTTTATAATTTCTAAATAATTTTTAATGTTTCAATTTTTAAACATTTTTAGATTTTGACATTATTTAAAAATTAAAAATTTGAAATTAAACATTACTTTTTGGCTGTTTCTTTAGGTGTTTTTGTACCGTAACGGCTTCGTGCCTGACGACGCTTATCAACACCAGTCGCATCAAGTCGTCCACGAACAATGTGATATCGAACTCCGATCAAGTCCTTCACGCGACCACCGCGAAGCATAACCACTGAGTGTTCCTGAAGGTTGTGACCCATTCCCGGGATGTAAGCAGTAACTTCCATTCCGTTTGTAAGTCGTA
>CAYXYC010000030.1:0-3752 GCA_964469225.1 uncultured Candidatus Saccharibacteria bacterium
TTTGATTATTATAGCATACTTGTGAGTGGCCGGACAAATTTTGGGTAATAAAAAATGCCACAGTTAGTGACACTAAAAAAATAAATTATTTTTTATACTATAGAAAACTACCCAGAGACTCGCCCAATTTTTTAATCACTCCAACAACTAAAGCATTACCCATAATGAAAGCTCTTTTTACATCCGGCGTCTTTTTACCACTTTTCATCATTTCAGTATGGTTATCCGGAAACATATTCAATCTTTCCAATTCCAAAGGAGTTAGTCTACGAAGTTTCCCGGATTTAGTTTTAATAACATGTTTAAAACGAGAGGGAGAGCCACCGCCTTCGCCAGTAACTATTGTTCTGGATGGCTTCTCTAGAGAATCAGGAAAGACCATTGGGCCTTCTGAGTAATTATATTTAAAACCATCTTTAGATTTTCGCTCTTCTTTTTTACCTCCCTTGAGATACTCCCATCTAAATTTGTCCTTGTCTTTGATAAAGAATTCTTCTGGTATTTTAGACTCGTCATGAATAACAATGTCTTTGAGAGCAATAGTCTTACCTTTGTAGTCAGGGGTAGTTTTTACTGTGTAAACATGCCTATCTATCATAATACCGGATACCTCAAAGGGACTAGTCGAAGGTTTGTGATCAGAAAACTTTTTAGACACCTTTTCCAGACTACCTTCTATTTTAAATTCGTTTAAATTAGAGGCTTCTTGTTTAACTGGAAACGCCTTAGCAATGACACCATTTTTATAAATCCAATCCTTAACACTCTTTTCTTTTCTGACTAGCTTATTAACCTTAGAACCATCCTTGTAGCCCATGATAAAGACTCTTCTTCTTCTCTGAGGAAATCCGTAGTCAGCAGCATTAACAACTCGCCACTCAACGATGTAGCCCAAGTCAGCCACAGAAGCTAACATTACCGCAAAATCTCGCCCTCTCTGAGCAGATGGTGACTTTAGCAAGCGATCAACGTTTTCTAACATTAGAAAATTAGGAGCATCTTCACCTTTTTTGTTTAAAATATTAAAAATAGACCACCACAGAACACCCTTCTTACCATAAATACCCTTAGCCTGATTAGCAGTTCTAGCCACAGAATAGTCTTGACAAGGGAAACCGCCTACCAGTAAATCGTGATTAGGTATTTGCGAAAAATTATTCTCGATGACTTCTTGAATATCTTCACAGGAATGACCTTTATCACCAAACCTGTGAATATATATCTCAGAAGCATGTTGAGTAACCGCTCCGGGCTCCCACTGACTATTCCAAACAGTCTCGTAGGCAAAATTTTCTTTACCGGCAGAATCAAGGCCCAAACGAAAGCCTCCGACACCTGCAAATAATTCAACAACTTTAATTTTTTTCATAAAACTATTCTAACAGATAAAAACAAATTGATCAAATCCCCTGTTTTTCAATGGCTTTTTGTATATATTTAGCGTTAAGCCAGAAGCAGCGTTTCATTTCTTGTGTTCCTTGAGGTGTTTCAATTGTGTCTTGAGCATTTTTTCCATGAGGACGAACATGAGCCACTGGACTATCACTAATTTTTGGCAAATCTTCGTAGCGAGCTTCGTTAATGCAATCAATTGTTTTCTGCCAAACATTTTCAGCTTCGTCAATGTCTTGCATTGGGAAATTCCAAAACATTATTTTTCTTAAGACAATATCTTCACCGCCCTTTTGCTTTTGAAAAATTACAAACAAGAATTTTTTTGTCTCCAGTTGCAGATGAAAATCAGACATTATTTCGTCTTCGTCGTCGTACCAAAGTTGAGTTACCAAATCCTTATAATCAAAGGCGGGAAAAGAGATGGATTCTTTTAAATTGCCACTAACCTCAAGTGTAATAGCCTTTAAAGTTATATTAGCTTTCTTAAGCTCTTCGATATTATTCGAATCTGTATCAAGAATAGTATTAACAATCAGTCTTTTGTAGCTCTTTGATTTTTTACCAAGCCCCGAGTCTAGCTTATTAAGGATTTGCTTATCGGTCTTGCCAATAAATGGAGCAAACTTTTCTTTAATAGCATCTTCAATCGTTTCTATCCTTCTTTGCTTTTTAAAAATTGAATCTGTGTTACTTTTTTTACCAAGCAATCTGGTCTGAATGATGTAGTTTATGTACTGCTGCTTAAAAGAAAAGGCACGAGGCTTGGCTGGAGTTCGACCCATAGGCTGATCACGCACTACACGGCTGTTAGCAGCCTTAGTACAGGCCCCTAAGTAGTAAGTGTCGCCCTCAGACAAAAGATGAGCCTCGCCTCTTTTAATTTTAGCCACAATATACTCCCAGTCCTTTTGAATTTGAAAAACATCTTCGTCAGAAATGTCTTCTAACAAATTAAGAAGATAGATAAACTTAAATTGATAATCAAGGATGCTTTGATTCTGGATCCATAAATAGAACATTAGCAACAGGGTTTTGTTTTTTTTCAAGAAAGAACTAGTTAACCATGTTTCAGAAACAATTGCATCATAATTAATCATCGAAAAAACTAAACGCTCCTTGGCGACAAACTTATTTTTAGGATGCTTTTTCAGTGGCGTAGTTTTAAGCTCAACTCCAGCAACAGCAAAATCTGGCTCACTGATATTACCAGGGTTAATTTCAAAGAAGTATTTTTCTATTAGGTCACCCAGAAAACCTTTCCGTTTTGCTCCGTAGCCGCCGATTTGATTTTCTATAGTTTCGGAAATTTCTTTTGAAATTACTCTACGCAAAGAATTTTCCAAAATTGTCTTTGCTTTTTCTAGAATCTTTTCTTTTGTCTGATATTCTTTAATCATTTGATTAAGTTATATAACTATTTCTGAATATTTATCTTTTATCACTATTACATGGCTAACAATTCTAATATCTAAAATCTTCCCAGCATGAATTAATTTTTTTGTAATTTCAATGTCAGCCTGTGACGGCTCTAAATCTCCAGACGGATGGTTATGAGCAATTATAATTGCAGCAGCATTGTTTTTAATAGCCCCCTCAAAGACTTCTCTTGGATGGACGAGACTTTCGTTGAGCGTACCAACCGAAATAACCTCTCTTTTTATTTCTTGGTTTCTGCTGTCTAAATAAAAAACTACAAAATGCTCTTTTTTACTACCTCTAATATCTTCCATTCTTTCCCAAACATCTTTTGGTGATAGCAGTATTATAGATTTCTTGTCTTTCAACATCCTTCTACCGAGCTCGAAGCAGGAAATTATCTCACAGGCCTTAACCTCGCCTAGGCCGTGTATGTTTTTCAAATCATCAATTGTAATGTCAACAAATTTTTCCTCTTCAAATTTCTGTAAAACTTTTTTGGATAAATTAAGAACATTCAAATCTTTGGTGCCAGTTCTTAGTAAAATTGCTAAGAGCTCAGCATTAGATAATTTGTCTGGGCCGTATTTAATCATCTTCTCTCTAGGCCTATCAAACTTGGGAATGTCCTTGATTTTTATCATAAAAGCTTACTAAAAGCAGGTATTTAGAAGTTTTAACAATTGTAACATAAAATAATGATTTAACAACTGAAAGACGACAATAAAAAATACGCCTATTAAAGCGTATTTATAAATTATGAATTTTTGGCAAAGGTACCGAGAGATATGATTTGTTTGAGTTTGGAAATGATTAGCCCAAGAATCATAACTGATTTAACTAGATAAATATCTGGCGTAATAACCATGACTGGCATCAGTTTGAGCCAGTCGTAATTAATGTAGATATCGTAATCAAGATTAAGGTCAATGCTAGACGGG
>CAYXYC010000031.1:0-3429 GCA_964469225.1 uncultured Candidatus Saccharibacteria bacterium
ATCTTCTCGTGGAGCTTTTATCAACCACTGGTTATGCAAAATAATTTCTTTCATATATGCATTCTAACACATTCTGTAAAAATATAAATTAATAAGCCCCGGCGGTAATCCACCAGGGCTTTCATTTCCCAAAACTAGAGAAGTTTTTCAACTTTTCGACAGAATGTCGTTTTGGCATATAGGAAATCTGCCTCGTCCATAGCTGCCATTTCGTTGGGAGCAAAAACCGTATCCACATGCTCAAACTGACTATCCTTCGTTCTTTTTACGTAAATCTTAAACATTACTGAAGCTAGTCGCTGGAATTATGTCTCCAAGTAGCTCAGCAAGAGTTGAGACATCTTGAATATTTTTTGCAGTAAAAGAGCGTTTAGAAACTAGTCTCTTTTTCTTTTTTATGGTTTTCTTCTTTGTCACCTTCTTTTTCATGACTATTCAAAATTTATCTCAATAGCACTTACATCAGGTATTCTTTCAACACACTTCGGTTGATATTTCTCGTATAATGCTACTTCTGCTCCGTCTCTACCGCTTCGGGTAGATATTGAACATGCACGAAAATAGCACTTATGACTTTTCAAAAAACTATTACAGCAAGAGTTAGTCTCTGAACCTGCCAAATGCTGTCCCAGTCTTTCTTTTAAATTTTCTGCCTGTCCAACATAGTGAACATAATAAGAATTTGTATTTTGATCGTGGTGAGAGATACGATAGACCCCAGAAACATTGTCTTTTATACGATCTACTCCTGCTTGATCTAAGGGGATTAGCTCTGTCCAAGTTACTTGCATATGATTTATAAAGGTTAATTAATAATTGTGGATAACTAAGTTTAGACTTTCTAGTCTTGTTCTAGTATAATAGAATTATATAAATTAGAATATTATTAGTCAATATATTTATGCTCACGATTAAACAAAAAAAGGTTTTAGACTTCATTGAGACATACACACAAAAACATGGCGTGGCTCCTTCTCATGAAGAAATGAGAAAACATTTGAAGTTGGCTTCTGTTTCTACGGTAAATCACTACATTAAAATCCTACAAGATAAAAAATATATAAATCGTGAGAAAAATGCTGTTAGGTCTGTGGAGATTGGTAAAAAAGACGAGATAATCAATATCCCCTTTAGAGGATATATTGCTGCAGGGCAGCCTATTGAAGCGATAGAAGAATACGAAACCATACCCGTGCCTAGAAGTTTATTTCAACAAGGGGAGCTTTTTGCTTTGGGCGTTAAAGGTGACAGCATGATAGATGAGGGTATATTTGATGGTGATACTGTTATAGTCCGGAAGCAAAATACGGTTGAAGACGGTGAAACTGCTGTCGCCCTAATTAATAACAACGAAGTTACTCTCAAGAAAATTTACAGGGAAAACAATAGAATAAGGTTGCAACCAGCAAATCCAAAACTAAAGCCTTTTTATGTTAAAGAAGTAATAATTCAAGGAAAGGTAATTTCAACTTTTAGAAATATTGAGGAACAAGAAGCACGAGATGGAAAAATTAAAGTGAATAATATCTATCGTTCAGATTGTGTTGAGTTTATGAAATTGATGGATGAAAACTCTGTTGACCTAACAGTAACTTCTCCTCCTTATGACGAATTAAGAGATTACAAGGGGTATTCTTTTGATTTTGAGAATATTGCAAAACAATTATTTAGAGTCACTAAAAAGGGAGGCTTGGTTGTTTGGGTCGTTGGTGACAAGATTAAAAAGGGTAACAAAAGTCTGACAAGTTTCAAACAGGCTTTATACTTCCAACAAGCTGGATTCAATGTCCATGATGTAATGATCTATCGGAAGAAGAATACTCCTTTTATGAGATCGAATGCCTACACTAATTGTTTTGAATTTATGTTTGTGCTTAGTAAGGGTTCACCAAATACTTTTACTCCTATTAAAGTAAAGACAGTAAGGCAAGGAAAAGAAATGTTACCTTTCAATAAAGGTTCAGATGGTGTAAATAAAAAAATTCTAGCCGAATTGAAACCAGAGAAAACAATGACAAACATATGGGAATATGCAGTCGGGTATGGTGGTTCAACAACCGACAAACTTGCCTTCGATCACCCTGCTATTTTTCCAGAAAAATTAGCTGAAGATCATATAATTTCTTGGACAAAAGAAAACGATCTTGTGTTTGATCCGATGTGCGGTTCTGGTACCACCTGTAAAATGGCAAAGAAAAATAATAGAAATTTTATTGGCTGTGATATCTCTGAAGAGTATGTCAAATTGGCAAAAAAAAGATTAGGTATTTAATCTTGGATATATTTAATAGCGCGTTTAATTAGATCAACATCGTCTTTAAATCTACCAATTCCTGTATTGCAACTATCACAAACCCACCCCCTTGCTCCACCCGTTTTGTGATTGTGGTCAAGCACAACCTTACTAGTTACTCCCGCTATCGTTCTCTTCTGACATATTGGACATTGAAAAGGTATGTTTTGAGGTTTTTTCTTTGCCCATTCAGCTTTAGTTTTTGCAGACATATTAATACCCTCAAGATGCTTTCGACAATCGGAGCAAGATGGTCTCCGAACAGATCTATTATTTATTCCATTTTGATTTTTCGCAAACATTCCAGTATCTAGTAGTTTGTGACAAATGTTGCAAATTTTTTTAGGAAAAGAATCTCCTGTCTTTTTAAAATCAAAAACTTGAAAATCACTCTTATCTAGCTCAACAGCTTTCCATCCCCGAATAAAAAAGATAACAGCACCTTTTACTGTCTCTGTCTGGATAATCCCAACATCATTTTTTTCAATTACAACTCCTTCAGAAGTGAGAGTTTCCCTTTTAGAAATAACAAATACTGGTTTATTTTCTATTTGTTTCATAATTATTTAACAAAAAAGTCTAAAGACTTTTTATAGAGTTTTGCAAATTCTTTCAGTTGTAGAACATCAAATCTTCTTTGCCCTGATTCAATCTTTGATACATACGACTGAGTTTTGCCGAGTTTTTCTGCAACTTCAACCTGTCCAAGACCAACCTCAAGACGCGCTTGTTTCAAGCGCTCAACGATTTTCTTGTGGTCATCTTGATAAATTGCTCTTGGCATATATGTATATCATAATATTCCATTGTGTATTATTCCAAATTGCCATATAATGTATTTATGAAGCGTCGGAATCAAAACCAAAAATTTTCCTTTCCATTTTTTGCCGGCTCCCCCCCACACACCCCGCCGAAAGAGGAATTGTAAGGAAATTTTTGGTTTTTGGATCGCGACCGAAGGGAGCGTGCGAGGCGCAAGAGTCATTCGTAAAAATCCTGCGAATTTTGCCCGAAATAGTTTCGAACTTCGTCCAATACACACCGCACATAAAACCGCCCCGATAAAATCGGGGCGGTTTTATGCGGAGGGGGTGGGATTTGTCTGGCTTCGCCAGATCTGGCGAAGCCAGAAACCC
>CAYXYC010000032.1:0-2540 GCA_964469225.1 uncultured Candidatus Saccharibacteria bacterium
AATTTGTAAATAAGACAGGGGAGATTGCCGAGAATGAGGGGCATCATCCAGATATACATCTCGTTGATTATAAAAATGTGATTATTGATTTATCTACGCATGCCATAAGTGGACTTTCTCAAAATGACTTTATTGTCGCCGTTAAAATAAACGCGATAAAATAAAAGAGGCATTAATGCCTCTTTTAGTGTTGATTACATGTCTTACATTTTATCGCGGTAGATTATGACCTTTCTCATCAAGACGCTATCATATCTATGATCAATTATGTATCTTTCCTTTTCTAATAATCGATAAAAATTAACCCCTTGTTTGTAATAAATAATATGGTTTCTTTCTGTTTGGTGTACGAGAACATTTGGACCATATTTATATTTATGATGTTTACTTGTCTTATTTTTGAGGAGTTGGATAGCCCTCATTAATTTATCAGGTAAAACATAAATAAATAATTTAATACCATGTGTAGTAGAACCAGTTTTAATGAATGAAAGGGTTCCTTTTATTTTTTGGGTCTCTAAAAAAGAAGTTATTTCCTCTCTTGTAAGTGGGATTATATAATCACCATTCTTAGTAATGTCTAAAGTTGCTTCCATGTTCTTTATTTTCTAATATTATATCAAATTTATGAAAAATGTCAATTTTATAAAAAATATTTTTGAGTTTGTTTTTGCGTTATGTTACTATGTTATGAAAATAAAAAAGGAGGTATTAAATGCACTCATATACTGTTCGAGTTCTATTGCACCCAAGAGATTTTTGCAGAGGTTGCAGGTCTGAGACACTCAGAATAAGTTCTCAAAATAATAGTTCATACAGAGGGGTTGATGGATACTATATTTCCTACCAACACATAAAGGATGAATATTATTCTTTTGTTGAAATTGTGAACGAGCCATCATCAAGTGAAAAGATTCGCTTTGTGCAAATTCTCTCATTTAATTTTGATGATTTTTCTCCGTCAGTTATTCTTCGCATACGGGGCACATTATCACAAGAGCGTTTATGCTTTTTGAATGAAATGATTATTCCGTGCAACATTGTGAATATTTTGAATTAATAAAAAAAGTAGCCCCAGTCGGGACTACTTTTTTTGTGCATCAATATCTTTTTCAATTTCCTCAACATCTTCCTGAATCTCATCAACATCTTTCTCGATACCTTCCACATCTTCTTGAATCTCCTCCACATCTTCTTGAATTTCATTAATATCTTTTTCGATCTCTTCAACACCTTCCTGAATCTCCTCGACATCACGAGCGACAGCATGGAGTCGGCGAGCTTGGCGATTGACGCTCATTTGAATAAATATTGAAAGATAAATTGCTTCAAGTGAAACAAGTGTTGTTACAACAAGCAAAATCTTATCAAACGCTATACCGAAAAAATAAAGCACAAATGCCCCAACAAACAATGCAGTATGAATGAGGATTGAGTCAGTTGAGCCGATAAATCGTGTTGCACGAATTGCGAATCTTTCAATTCCATCTGCTGATTTTTTCCTAAATCGCTTCATATTATGTCCTTTATTATACATCATATTTCTGCTATACTCCAATATATGAATACAACACTAAACACATCTCGCTTCACTCGAACCGCGATTATCGTGGCAATAGTAATTGTGATGAACCTATTTTTTAACTATACAGTTTCACTTGTGTACAGTGAGCCGACTTATGACCAATTTGTTCCGTCTTTACAGATAGTTGAGCAACCAGCCACAAAAGAATCTTGTGTTCTTGTTGGTGGTCAATGGAACGAAAATATTTATCCTGAAAAAGAAACAAAAGTTCGTGGGTGGTGTGATCCAAATTATACCAACCAGAAAAAATATGAATCAGCACGAAAGGTTTATGACCGTAATGTATTTGTAACGCTTGTAGTTCTCGGTGTTGTCTCACTCATTGCGGGTGGATTCGTAGCACTTTCAATTCTCTCATTATCATTCTCATGGGGAGGTGTGTTGTCGCTTGTCATTGCTTCGATGAGATATTGGACGAGCGCAGATAAAATACTCAAAGTTGTAATTCTTGCAGTAGCGCTCGGCACGCTCATCTGGCTTGCAGTAAAGAAATTTTCAAAATAATATTTTTATATCGGTATGAAAAAATCGGCTTCTCAAACAACAAAAAAAACAAAAGAATATAATCATTCTGTAATTGAAAAAAAGTGGCAAAAAGAATGGGATAAGAAAAAAATATACCAAGTAAAAAATGTCGTTTCAGGAAAGCGATTTTATGGTTTGATTGAATTTCCATATCCATCAGGAGCGGGACTTCATGTTGGACATATTCGCTCAAATACGGCAATGGATATAATTACTCGTAAACGCCGAATGGAGGGGTATTCTGTTCTTTTTCCAATTGGTTGGGATGCTTTTGGTTTACCGACTGAAAACTATGCGATTAAAACTGGTATTCAACCAGAGAAGGTTACAAAACAAAACACTGATATTTTTCGTAAACAATTAAAATCAGTAGGTTTTGGTTTCGACTGGTCTCGTGAAATAAATACAACTGACCCTGCTTATTATAAAT
>CAYXYC010000033.1:0-2093 GCA_964469225.1 uncultured Candidatus Saccharibacteria bacterium
TTTATGAAAGGAATACTTATAACAATTATGGGGATTACCAACATTGGTAAAACCACCCAAATGCGTCTTCTTGAAAAAGCTCTTCAAGAAAAAGGTTTATCATTTAAGACCTTAAAATATCCTGTTTATAATCACAAACCAACAGGGCCACGAATTTGGGATTTCTTAAAAGAGGGAAATCCTGAAAATTTGTTGCCACTTAAATTTCAAGAGTTGTGTGCAGACAACCGCAGAGATTTTGAACCTGAACTTGAGTCGTTACTCAAAGAGAACAGAGTAGTCATTGCTGAGATGTATACTGGAACTGGTATTGCTTATGGTATGGGTGATGACTTGGAAAAGAAAACTCTTCTTGATATAAACCAAGGTCTTCTTGTACCCGATGTCTCAATCCTTCTTGATGGTAAGCGATACATGGAAAGTGTTGAATCTTCTCATCGATACGAAACAGATGATGAAAAAACGGAAAAAATCAGGTTGATTCACCTTGATCTTGCAAATGAACTTAATTGGACTGTTCTTGATGCAAATGAAACTGAACAGGAAGTTCATTCAAAAATTATGGCGATCATTGAATCTAATTTTGAAAAACCTCAGGCAGATGCCTGAGGTTTTTAGTTTTGGTATACTTAAAATTGCATATGAAAATCAAAATTAAAAAATTAAAAGAGAATGCGAAACTTCCGACCTATGCACACCCAGGGGATGTCGGTATGGATATGTATGCGATGGAGACGGTCACGATTCCGCCGATGGGACATCATCGGTTCTGGCATGGCTTTGCGCTTGAATTTGCGGAAGGGTACGCAGGTATCGTCAAAGACAAATCAAGTATTTCAAAGATAGGATTACACACCATGGGCGGGGTATTCGATGCGGGATATCGCGGTGAGTACAATACACATCTTGTGAATCTTTCAGGCGAACCATACACAGTAGAAGAAGGTGATAAAGTTGGACAACTTGTTATCCTTCCTGTTGTCATAGCAGAATTAGAAGAAACCGACTCGTTGGGCGAGTCGGTTCGTGGTGAAAAAGGATTCGGTAGTACAGGGAAAAAATAATTATACCCCAGCTTCTCGTTGATCTTTCTCTGATTGGAGCGCTCGCTCTTCTTCATTAATAAATCTCTCCTCTTCTATTTCTGTTCCTTGGGCACCGTGTGGTTCTTCACTTGGAACAGAACCTTTAGTTAAATTATCTTCCTCTACTACTTGACCGCCACCTACATTTTTTGTTGGTGGTAATGTACTAGTAATTTTTTCCATATTATTATAATAGTGCACTCTCTAGTTTTTAATGTCAACATATTTCTAGAAATATGTTACAGTACCAATACAAATGATACGGAGTGATATTATAGAATCAATACGAAAAGCACTGCAGAATATCGGTATTTCGGCTGGGGTTATTTCTCTTGAACATCCTTCTGATTTGAATAATGGCGACTATTCGACAAATGTTGCAATGGCGTATGCTAAGCAATCTGGTACAAATCCTCGTGCACTTGCAGAACAAATTAAGGGCGAAATTGAAAAAGAACTTCCAAAAGAAATTGATAAAGTAGAAATTGCTGGCGCAGGATTTATTAATTTTTATTTATCTCGTCAATTTTTTGCTGATTCAATATCGGAAATCGTAAAACAAAATCAAAACTGGGGTAAGAATACTATCCTCGCAGGAAAAAAGGTGATGGTGGAATACACTCAACCAAACCCGTTCAAACCATTTCATATTGGACATTTAATGAGTAATGCTATCGGTGAATCTATTTCTCGTGTCGTTGAATTCTCGGGCGCAAAAACTGTCCGTGCGAATTATCAAGGTGATGTAGGTCTTCATGTTGCAAAGGCAATCTACGGACTACAAAAATTTGGCATGCCTGATACTTCAAAATCTGCTTCGGAACAAGCGCAATATATTGGTGAGCAGTATGCAAAAGGTAATGACGCGTATGAAAACGATCCTGATGCAAAAGCTGAAATAGATGCCATTAATAAAAAAGTGTATGACCGAAGTGATAAGGGAATAAATGACATCTATGATTGGGGGAGAAAGACTACTCTCGATGCATTTGAAGAAATCTACAAAAT
>CAYXYC010000034.1:0-1849 GCA_964469225.1 uncultured Candidatus Saccharibacteria bacterium
ATATAACAGGCGATTTACTCAATATTAATCGTCCGTCTGGGGGATATAGCCTTCAACTTTGTTGGACAACAGGATTTGTGGCAGGGAAGAATGCGTAAGTAATTTACTTGGGGTCAGGGAATTTCTCGCCCTACGGTCGCGGGTACTTTTCTAGTTTTGTAAACAAAACACAGAAAAGTCTTTCGAATCCCTGGCACGACTAAAGCAGTTTAGTCGATTCCCCAAGCAAAAGCTTTCGCTCCGCTTAATTTTTTGCTTGGGGACAGGGATTCGAACCCCAATTAACGGCTTCAAAGGCCGCTGTCCTACCATTAGACGATCCCCAAATATTATATTCAATTTTACTTATATCTTAGTGCTGTCCTGACCAACCACCTATGTAACCTATGTTACGTGTGGTCCATTACGATCCCCAAATACATCTATAAAGTACACTAAAAATATCAAAAATACAATCTAAACATTTTTATTGTATACTATACTAATATGAATTCTTCGTCATGGTATTTAGAAATTGTTCGCCCGTTATGGGCACCACCAAGTTTTGTTTTTGGTCCTGTATGGACAGTTCTTTATATTCTTATTGCTATTTCATTCGGGGTAGTTTTTTATAAGTTTTACCAAGGCAAAATATCATTTTTGGTAGTACTCCCTTTTATCCTTAATCTATGTTTTAATTTTTTATTTACACCCCTTCAGTTTGGATTGCGTAATAACCTACTTGCTAGTATTGATATTATTCTTGTAATAGGTACTCTTGCGTGGGCAATGTTTATTGTGTGGCCATATATGAAATGGGTTACTTATATTTCTATTCCTTATCTTCTGTGGGTTTCATTTGCTACAGTACTACAACTCACAATTACTTACCTTAACTGGAAATAGAGAATACAATGATTATTACACTTGAAGCTATTAGTCTTTTTATACTTCTCGCTGGTTTCATTATTGGACTCGGTGCTGTTACTGTTATTGATATTCATGGTTTCCTAGGCCGTAAATCTTCTTATTGGACTGAGGCTACAATTCGAACACACAAAGTAACAAAACCACTTATTTGGTTTGGAACTTCCTTAACATTTATTGGGGGATTACTTTTTTATAAATCATATCCTCTTGTTGGGATTCCGTTATATCATTTAATTATTTGGTGTGTTCTTGTATTAAATGGAATTTTCCTCTCTTTTTTTGTGAGTCCGTTTCTTCTTAAAAGAGAACAAGATGGTAATCAAAAAGAATTATTGTCAAATTCGCTTCAGAGAAAAATAATGATCAGTCTTATTATTTCTGATATTGGATGGTGGGGTGGACTTCTATTGTTAGTTATTTTTTTGATTAATCACTAAACATAGAGACTGATTTATTTTAGTGTTATAATTTGAGTATTATTAATATTTTTTTATTTTATGAAACAAACATATTTACTCGGTGCAGGAATTTCATTCTTACTGGCTATTTATCTATGGTTTACGGGCAACAAAGATGCCGGTGTCTTTGTTGGACTTTGGGTTCCTTCAATTTTGGCCCTCGGTGTCTTCTTAAATAAAAACTAGGTATGCCAGATGAAGTAATTTTTATTATTGGGTTTTTTGTTTTTGTGATAGTGTTTTTTGGTATTGTGCGTGACAATAAAAATTAAAATGACAGTAAAAAAACTTTTATACAGAAGCACAGATAATCGCGTAGTGTTTGGTGTGATGGGTGGACTTGGTGAATATTTTGATATTGACCCTGTAATCTTTCGTGTTGCCTACACGGCATTCACATTCTTTTCCGGATTTATTCCAGGTGTTGGTGCGTATATTTTGATGACAATGGTAATGCCTCCACGACCAAAGATTATCCACGA
>CAYXYC010000035.1:0-1773 GCA_964469225.1 uncultured Candidatus Saccharibacteria bacterium
GTTAACATATAAAAATAGTTCTGTCAATACAACGTAATGGTTCCAACATCTCTTCGGCAAGCTTAGAATAAACTATCTCATACGGCCAGCAAATAAAAAAGCATTTAGATTTAACTAAATGCTTTAAAAATATGATCTTCCAAACTATTTTTTAATCTCTGGTATTTCAAACATGATTTTGTAGCTGAAAAGATTTTCATCTCTTATTTCTTTTAGCTTCATCAAGATATCAATAGCGTCTGCCCATGTTTTTGATTTTTTTGAATCAAGATCAAGATCAATACGATCAATAAGAAATTTTTTCATACGAGCGCTAAATTGATCACCACACTCGTTGTTGTACTCTTTTATTTCAACACAGTTGTTGTTTCTGAACTCCAGTTCGATTACATATCCGTAATCAAGTACGAGATCTTCTTGTAGCATCCCTATATCTATTTGAAATAGAGCGCCGTCATCAAGATACATCCAAGGGTCATCGCTTAGCCCTCGGTCTTTGTACCCTGACCAAGTATAGTGCTCTTCGGGGTTTGTAATACCATAAAATTTTTCTCCAATGAAATTAACAATAGAATCATAGCTGACAAAAATGAATTTATTTTCTTTGACAGACAATATCTTCATAAGTTCTAAAAGCTTTGTTTCAAAATTTGTATCATATATACCAACAGGGAGGTTTAGTCTTTGGCTCATAGCGTATTGTTTAAAGTTCAGGATTTGTTTTATTTGATACTACATTAAGTTGTTGTTTTGTCAATAAGGTTCCAACATCGTCCTATACCGCTAGCTTTGCACGTAAATTTCTTTTGACTGAAAAAGTTTTAGTCGAGGGAGAGATTCCTTGTCGGGCAGCAATAATTGTTATTTATAACAATTCGGTATTAATTAAAAATCTCGGTATAAGTTGACTTATATAGAATAACAGGTAGTATTTTCAAAAACCTGTTTATGTTAACAAAAACTATTAAACGTACTGAAGGCATTATATGCCCTGAAAAAATCACAGATCTACTAAGCGTGTTCACCTCTCTACAATCTCTATTTGTTACAAAGCGAAACAGATGGGGTCCTCTAAATCAACCTATATGTTGTCACCCCCTTTGTATTTCAAGTAATGAGAATAATCTTTTTGAACTTGAAGCAAAAGGTGGGTATATTGCTTTTTACAACAAAAAAGGTGGTTCTGAGAAAGTATCTCTTGAAGGAAAGACAGTTGCAATTGTTCTTGAGAAATTCTTTAAAGCAATCAAAAGATTTGATTATTGCACAATTCACTCTGTAGAAAATGAAGTAGGAAATACAAATCAGACAAAAAGAGGCTTTGATATCCAATACAAGAAGGGAAGGATTTACCTCATTGATCAGGGGTCTGAAAATTTCAGCGGTAGTGGAGCAGATGGTGACCTATAATTATTCTATTTAAGTTTTTCAAAACCTGTCGTAGTGACAGGTTTTTTTATGTAAAAGTGAGATTGTATGCCCACATTTTCACCAGAATTAATCAAAGAGATTAATCAGTCATTTCAAGCAAGTTTATAACAAAGATATTAATGAAATAGACTAGTTAAACTTTATGAAACTGGAGTTACAGACATCAATGTTCGAATTATTACGAATGATAAATTACCACTAATTCTCTCTGATGAGCCTATCGAATTACCTAGTTGGTAGTATTTATAAAAGCTTAGATATCTTCTTATACCCCGGCATTTTTTTGAAAATAAAAAAGCTCTCACAAACGTGAGAGCGGCAATCAAACTGTACCGGAGATGA
>CAYXYC010000036.1:0-1686 GCA_964469225.1 uncultured Candidatus Saccharibacteria bacterium
ATGTATCAAAAATATGAAAGGTATACTGCTTCTGTAAGGAGAGAATCCTGTATCGCGCACAAAGTAAGCGATAGGAAGCAAACTACTTTGCTTCCGTAAGGGATTCGAAAACCTTGAATATATTTTTGATGTATCAAAAATATGAAAGGTATACTGCTTCTGTAAGGAGAGAATCCTGTATCGCGCACAAAGTAAGCGATAGGAAGCAAACTACTTTGCTTCCGTAAGGGATTCGAAAACCTTGAATATATTTTTGATGTATCAAAAATATGAAAGGTATACTGCTTCTGTAAGGAGAGAATCCTGTATCGTGCACCTTAACAAAATGCCCCACATGCATGTGGGGCATTTTGTTACTTATTCTTATGTATCCAAATATACGCGTCTTCGAGGGCTTTGACGGCATCACCGGCGGCAATGTTGTTCTGATGGTATTTGCCGTTTGTTGCGTCTCCAGCTGCCCAGATTCCTGGAACAGATGTCATTTGCGTCATTGGGTCAACAACGATCTTTTTATTTTCATCTAGGATTACAATATCCTTTACTAAATCTGTGTTTGGTGTTTGTCCGATTTCGACAAAGATACCGGTTGTCGGGAGAGTTTGTTCTTCGCCTGTTGATTTGTCGCGATAGGTGAGGGAAGAAACGAATTGATCACCGTCTACACGAATAATATCGGCATTTTTAATTGCTTTGAATTTTGGATTACTCATTGTTTTCTCAATCGTAATTTCATCAGCTCGGAATTCAGCACTTCGGTGAACAAGTGTGACGCTTTTACAGTAAGCGAGGAGTTGAATGGCTGTTTCAAATCCAGCGTTACCACCACCAATGACTAGTACATCTTGTCCAGAAAACAATGGGCCATCACATGATGCACAGTATGTTATACCTTTGTGCTCAAATTTGTCAGCATTTTCTGCTTCGAGTTTACGCCTGCCACTACCTGTTGCAATGAGTATGGCACGACTTTCGTATGTTTTACCTGATTCGGTTGTACTTACAAATCCAGAATCTTTTTTAGATATATTTAAAACTTTTTCGCCGTCAAATATATCAAGATACTCACCTTTATATGAAAGAATGTGTGTTTTTAGATTATTGGCAAGGTCTTGCCCAGAAATTGTCGGAGTACCAATCCAGTTATAAATTGTTTCAGAAACAGATGATTGTCCACCGAAATCAGGGGTAATGAGAGCTGTTTTCAATTGTTTTCTGGCGCCATATACAACACCTGATGCACCTGCGGGACCACCTCCAATAATGATTAAGTCGTACATAAGATAGCAATCTAGCAACTAGCTTTTAGCTACTAGCAGAATTTGATTAATAAAAGAAAATCATAAACGAATGTTTATGATTTTCAGTATAGCATATTTAAACTAGAAGCTATTTTTTATTTCTTCGGAGGAAAGCCGGAACAGTGCCCCAATCATCAGTGTCATCAATGAAAATTTCTTCTTCTGCTTTCTCTGTTTTTTCATTCTTTTTGACATATTCAGTTGGAGTTTCCTTGGTTTCTTTTTTAAGTATCTGAAGAATATCTTCTTTTTTTGTTTGAGCTTCTGTTTCAATGGTTGCCTTTGTTTGTCCCATCTGGAAAAGGGATCGCTTTGGCATATCGGTTGGGAAGCCAGTTGCAATAACTGTGACTTTCATTTCGCCTTTTTTTAATCGCTCGTCGCG
>CAYXYC010000037.1:0-1666 GCA_964469225.1 uncultured Candidatus Saccharibacteria bacterium
GAGCGAGTCCGTCTGTTGAATCCATCGCCACTGCACGAACGGTGTTTCCTCCGACGTGTTGCTCTGTCTCAAGGACGAGTGTTTTGTCACCATTTTTGACTTCAAGTGCTGAATAAATATCTGGAACTCCTCCTTCGAATTCCACATCTACGACTGGACCGATTATTTTTTTGATTGTACCTGTTGCTTTCATAATTTTTTTAAAATATTTTTTTATTTATTAATTTTCCTTCGTAGTATATATTACCCCAAAAATTATCTACACTACTTCCTTTTCCGTAACAGCAATAATTTTTTATAAAAAAATCTATTGGTGGTAATTCTATCATTATCTCTTTACCAATTAAATTTTTATTAGCAAATTCTTCAAATTCTTCTCTTTTGTCGTAGTCATGGTCGACTGGAACAATAACTGACGTGGTTTCATCAATAAACAGAGTATTTTTGTTGTGTACTTTTAATACCTTTTGAGGGTTTTTGAATCTTTCAGAGAGAACTAAATATCTTTCTTTGGCAGCTTTTTGTTGAATGCTATTTGTTTCTCTTTGTTGTTTTTCTTTTTGCCTAGCATCTGGACTCCATCGGGTATCGTATTGAGGTAAAACTATTATAATTCCAAGCATTAGTAAAATAGCAAATATAAGATAATTTTTATACTTTATTAAGAAAAAAATAGCAACAATAAGATTAAGAATCAACAGAGGTATTGTGTAAAGAAAAGTATAAACAAAAATAATACTTCCCAGCCAGGATATTGGAAAAAGAAAAGGAATTTTGTATATATCTGAATACAAAAAAAGAAGCATAGATAGTATTGCCATTATATTAATAGCAATAAGTACATAAAGCATTTTAGAATGTGTATTTTTTATTTTTTCCATTTTGTTTTCTTTGTAGTTTTAATTTATACTTGCCATTCCTGCACTAATTTCTGATATTTCTCTCGTGATTCCCGCTTGTCGTGCCTTGTTGAATGCAAGCGTGAGGTCGTCTATCATTTCTCCTGCGGCTTCTGATGCATTCTTCATTGCCATCATTCGTGCGGATTGTTCACTAGCATTCGATTCGAGAAGCATTTGATAAATCTGCATTCGGGTTAATTTTTCTGCGAGTGATTCAATAAGCGTTGGAATGTCTCCGTCAAAGGTATATGGTGTCTCATTTGTCGCAACTTGCGCAGTGTTCGCTTCCTCTCCGATACTCTCAATCATTTCTTTTATTTCTTCTTTTGAGATTGGAAGCAATCTACGAATCTGCGGTTTCTGTGTGAGTGCTGATACGAAGTCAGTGTATGCGACATAGATGTGTTTGTATGTGCCACTCTTGTATTCACTGATTGCGAGTTTTGATATGGGTGAGATGTCAGTGAGTGTTGCCGTGTCTGGGAGTTCGAGGAATGAGGCAGTAACTGTCTGCCCAATTCTTCGCAATGCGCTGTCGCCCTTCTTACCAATAGTGATGAGTTCGATTTCTTCTGTTTTATTGCCAGAGAGCATTGCAAGTGTTTTCTTTATCACTTGTGAATTGTATGCTCCGCAGAGACCACGGTTTGAGGTGATGAGAAGTATCAATGTTTTCCCTGCTTCGCGTTCGGTAAAGAATGGATGTGTAATTTCATCAAGCCGAGAAGAAAGCGAAGTCAAAAGTTCCCACGAATACGAAGCAT
>CAYXYC010000038.1:0-1578 GCA_964469225.1 uncultured Candidatus Saccharibacteria bacterium
AAATAAAAAAGCTCTCACAAACGTGAGAGCGGCAATCAAACTGTACCGGAGATGAATGTTGACTGCAAAAGATACAGCCCTCGTTTACAGTTGATTGATACTAGTAATTTACTAAGTTTGGTTATTCTGTCAATAAAGTTCCAAATTCGTCTCTCTGTGCAAGGCAGACTAGAAGGCCAATAAGTAAAATACCGCTTGTTTATTGGGCGGTATTTAGTAGTGTTGATAACAGGTCTAATCATCTCAGGATACTACGCTCGGATCAATAAATTCCATTTCTGGGAAACGAAATATTAAACAATCAACTTTTAATTCTTCAATCAAGTCTTTGATTTTGAAAAATGTAGCATAGTCTACTATTACTAACTCGAGATTACTCTTATCAAAAGAAAAAATTTTTTGAGTCTGATGGTTTATCGTGGTTTTAGTCTTAAAAACGATTGTTTTGTATTTTGATAAATCGTAATCTTCTCTCGAGTAGAGGTTCTCTTCATGGGTAAATGGTACCCCATCTGATTCAAAGACAAATTCCATAGCAAGTTCAAATTGTTCTTTATGTCCGCCGTTGCAAATCGCGACAGGCTCTTTGATTCTTTCAAAGAAAGTTCCTAGCCAAGATGTTCTCATGGTATGTATTTTCATTACACTAAAGTATTTATTAATATTTGTCAAATCAGTGTTTTGTTTTGTTCCGTGAGCCTAGTAGGATTAAAATAGGTTATACTTAAAGCATGTCTGAATCATTTCCAATTCCAACACCAGAAAATAATAAAAAAAGTAGAGAAGAAATATTGAGCGCATTAAAAACAAAAGGCATAGAAGACTTTGAAACAAAAGAGTGGCTTTCAAAATATATTGAAGAGAGTAGGCTGGAAGTAGAAAAAATAACTGACAAAAAAGAGCACTATAGGGCAAGTATTGAATGCTCTATTAGAAACGCAGAACTTTTCTATGATGCAGGGTACCTTCAAGAAGCCTTTGATGATTTATTGGATACCTTAGAAATAGCCCGTCAAGCAGGGGAAGAAGATTTGTCAGATAAGATCAATGCACTTCTAGATGAAATTGAGCCTAAGTTGAATGCTTAAAAATCTTATAGATAAAATTCAAGAATATCAGAGTTTGACGAGATCAATAAATAAAAATCACGCCTTTTATGGCGTGATTTGTGTAAAAACTTTAAAAAGAAGAACTTCTGTGAACTTGGTTGAAAGACCTAATAATGGCTTTATAAATCTTGATAATATTGTCCTCTATGGTAATACCGGGTTCTAAGTACTCCCAAGACAAATGGCTATTGCGCTCAACAACACCGAACGATATTGTGTCATTAAGTCTTAGGATCGTACCCTTGCGCCATCTTGCTGTAATCTGGCAACTATCTGAGAATTCTGGCATAAAAATAGTCAGATCTATGTTCCATCCATAGCCTTCTTTTGTATCAGCATTTAGTTCTTGGACCGGATGGTCTGAAATTTCATTTTTACAGGAATTAAGACTGAAAAACAAAAGGGTAATAAACAAAAGACAAAAAATTAAATGTTTCATTTTAAAGTGGTTTTTTATGATATTACAACC
>CAYXYC010000039.1:0-1510 GCA_964469225.1 uncultured Candidatus Saccharibacteria bacterium
ACCGTATATTTTTAATGTCAGTGCTGATTGCGATGTCTATTTTGAGGATGATTTTCTAAAAGATTCGATTGAAATATTAGAAAAAGATCCATATGCAATCACAACAACACTTCCATGGAGCATAGATACCTCCGTTGGGCAACACGAAGAAAACGAAATGTTCAGAATAATAGATAAAAAAATGCCACTATTAGAAAAATTTTATTATAGTATTGGATTTTCAGATAATACATTTATTGGAAATATTGAAAAGCTTAAGAAAATAAATTACAACCTCGACCACCCTCTTGCACAATACTTCCCCCTCTATGGTGGTAATTGTTTCGAAAAAAGAGTTTGTAGTTATTTTTTACACACAGAATCATATCGTCTTATTTATAAAAAATATCACTATATTCACAACACACCTACACCACCAACTCTAGGACAAAGAATTATAAGAAAAATAAAGAAACTATTTAAAGCATGAAAAAAATTAGTATTTGTATCCCAACATATGAAATGCACGGCAAGGGAAAAGAACTTCTTTCTCGGGCACTCATTTCTGTAAAACAACAAACCTACACTAATTTTGATGTTGTTATATCGGACAATTCAGACGACGAACAGATCAAAAACCTTTGCGAGCAAGAAGAATTTAAATCTCTTACTATACAGTATTTCAAAAATCCTCGTAAAGGTATGGCTCCAAACACAAATGAGTCAATTAAAAAAGCAACAGGTGAACTTATAAAAATTCTTTACATGGATGATTATTTTGCCCACGAGAATGCACTGAAAAATATCGTTGAATCATTTACTGGCCATTGGCTCGTTACAGGATGTGGTCATACTGGCGAAAACCATAACAATATTCTTCACTATCCAAAATATAATAAAAAAATATATCGAGGAGAAAATACAATAGGCTCACCATCAGTCCTAACAATACGAAATAAAAATCCTCTTTTATTCGATGAACAAATGACGTGGCTTCTTGATTGTGATTACTATAAAAGAATGCATGACCTATATGGTTTACCGGTGATCCTTAATGATATTAATATCATTATTGGAACAGGTGACCACCAAACAACACATGTATTACCTGAATCTGTCAAAAAAAGTGAACACTATTATATGGCAAAAAAATACAAAAAAAGACTGTTATATTGGCTTGGATTATGGTAAAATAATCCCTAGGAAATCAACAGAGACATGACACAATATCTCTGCATATCCCCTTTATACACATAGCTTTAATTATATATATGATACCAGTACTACGACCAACAATCGATGAGCAAACAAAAAAAGAATTACTAGAAGTGCTTGATTCTGGATGGTGGGGTTTTGGACCAAAAACTCAAGAATTTGAAAAGAAGTTTGCAGAATATGTTGGGGCTGGATACTGCGTAGGGATGAATTCAGGTACATCAGCTCTCGACTTATGCTTGAAAGTATACGGAATTAAAGGTGGTGAACTCATCACAACACCTATGACATTTGTTTCAGATGCAATTGTCGGTGA